>CAMNDA010000252.1 GCA_946534745.1 uncultured Verrucomicrobiota bacterium
GCCACGAGGCGGCCGATGTGGCCGAGGCCGACGATGCCGACGGTCTTGCCGGTGAGCTCGCGGCCCATGAGCTTGGCCTTCTCCCACTCGCCGCGGCGCGTGGTCTCGTCCGCGCGGACGACGTGGCGCAGGTCGGCGAGGATGAGCGCGACGACCTCCTCCGCGACGGCGTTGGAGTTGGCGCCGGGCGTGTTCATGACGTCGATGCCCTTCGCGCGGGCGTACTTGCCGTCGATGTTGTCGAATCCCGCGCCGGCGCGCACGACCGCCTTGAGGTGCGGCAGCGCGTCGATCACCTCGGCGGTGACCTTCTCGGAGCGGACGATGAGCGCGTGGGCGTCCGGATGGGCCTTGGCGAGGTCGAGGATGGGGGTCTTGGGCTCCTGGACGACCTCGTAGCCGCCGTGGTCGGCGAGGATCTTGGTCGCGAGGGAGTCGAGCTTGGTGGGGATGAGGACCTTCTTCATGGCGTTTTTCCTGTTTCGTCCTGGGCGGGCGGGACCCGCGCCGGGCCGTGTGGTTCAGGGGAATGCCGCGCCGGGCGGAACCCCGTTGCGCGGACGGGGCGCGCATTCTCGCAAATCCCCCCGGAAAACGCAACCCCTCGCAAACGCGAAGGTTGCGCGCGCGGGGGAGGCGTGATACAATCCGGGCCGTCCGCGCGAGTTCCGCGCCGGCGCCGGAAACCCATCCGCACAACGTCCATGAAAACACCCCTTCTCGCCGCCGTGCTCTGCGCCGCGGCACTCGCCGCCCCGGCCGAGACGATCAAGCTCCCCGTCTACGGGGAGTGCGAGGTCGTCGACACGATCGACTGCTCGCAGACCGACCACCGCTTCCTGGACCAGCCCGCCGGTGCGAGCCGCGTCGAGACGCTCTGCGGCAGGCCCTGCCGCGTCCTCGACGTGCAGCCGGGAGGCTCCTCCTTCCTCGACTGGCGCCTCGGCGAGGGCAAGAATCTGGAGCCGAACGGCGCCTACGTCGTCGTGATCGAGTATCCGGACGACCAGCCGCGCTCCTTCCACGTCCGCAACTACGGTAACGACTCGCGCCGCTCGTTCTACACCGGCGCGGCCACCGGCGACGCCTTCGAGGGCCCCATCGTCAGCCACAACCCCGAGTCGCTCCGGATCCCGCAGACCGGCAAGATGCAGCGCTGGTGCGCGCTCACGTTCCTCGGCTCCCGGGCCTGCGTCCGCGACGGCGACGCCAAGGTGGACCTTTCGCGCGAGGGCTTCGACATCGCGATCTCCCAGTACAAGAAGCCGTGGAATCCCGCCTCGGCCGGCATCGCCGTCTCCCGGATCCTGCTATGCAGGATCGTGGACGAGAAGGCCGCGTGGGCGAAGATCGTCTACCCGCCGGACCCGCTCCCCCGCCGCCGCATCTTCTGGCGCGAGGAGATGAGCGACGGCGCCGCGGCGGACGACGGCCTCTGCCCCGGCGGCGCCGCCGGCGCCGGCACGGCGTGGTGGGAGCAGAAGTGCCGCGCGATGAAGATCTTCGGCCAGAACACGTTCGCCAAGGACATGCTCGAGTTCGGCCACAACCAGCACTGGGACCCCAACTGGAAGGCCGGCCAGCCCGGCGCCAAGTCCTGGCGCTGGATGTGGGGCACCAACGGCTCGCTCTCCGACCTCTGGGCGCGCCTCGTCCCGCTCGTCGTGGACCAGTACGGCCTCGAGATCCTGCCCTACTACGAATACGCCGGCGGCATCGGCGCCGTCCCCGGCTCGCTCGGCCCGGAGAAGCGCGCCCAGACGCTCAACGGCCAGCCCAACTACACGCACATCTCCTGGTCGGAGGGGAAGGCCCGCGTGGACATCACCGACCCGGACACGTTCGAGGACCTCTGCTACGTGCTCGAGGGGACGATCCTGCGCTACAAGGACCAGGTCGCCAAGGGCGGCTTCGCCGGCGCCTGGTTCCGCCCGCGCCCCGGCCAGTGGGCCGTGAGCTTCGCGGACGCCACGCGCGCCCGCTTCGGGCAGGAGGAGAACGGCGGCGCGGCGCCCACGCGCGCCGACCTGCAGAACAACCGCGCGCTCTACGACAAGTACATCGCCTGGTGGGGCAAGAAGCGCGCCGAGTTCTGCGACAAGGTCCGCAAGTATCTCGAGGACAACGGCGTCAAGGACGCGATCGTCGTCTTCGACAACGACGCCACCGAGCCCGGCCAGGGCCTCGCCGACACCCGCGGGATGGTGACGGACGACGTCGAGGGCTGGAAGGCCCGCCTCCCCGGCAAGGAGTTCACGGACCTTGCCGACCCGCGGATCGTCCGCGACCACCTTTTCCTCAAGCAGCTCAAGACCCCGGCCTCCACCTGGGGCCAGTTCGAGTGGCAGCACGCCAATCCCGGCGGCGACCCCGAGCACTACCAGGGCCTGAAGAACGTCTGGCTCGCGCTTCCGTTCCACGCGCTCTTCACCGTCGTCGACCCCGCCTGCTTCGCCGCCTACCGCAACGCGAACGGCACCGAGACGGCCATCCGTCACTACGACCTCAACGAGGGCACGCTCGAGGGCACCGGCTACGCGATGGCGGACTGGGAGCGCGCCGGCCGCGCCTGCATGCTCTCCGAGGTGAACGCGATGGCCAACGGCGACCCCGTGAACCTCGGCTACCAGATGGGCTCGAACTTCACCCGCGGCTTCCCCGGGCCGGTACGCGAGTTCAACCTCAACTTCCTCGCCCTGCCGGCGCTGCCCTCGAAGATCGTCCCCAACGCATCCTCCGACAAGGAGGTCGTCGTGCGCGCCATCGACGCCGGCAAGTTCGGCAGGTACTACGCGCTCGTGCACACGGGCGCGACGCCGAAGAAGGGCGTCAAGGTGAAGCTCCCCGGCGCCACCGCCGCCGTGCTCCCGGCGGCGGGCAACAAGCCGCTCCCGCTCAAGGGCGGCGTCGCCGTCCTCGACTTCCAGCCCTGGCAGCTCGTCGCCGTCCGCGCCAAGTAAACGATTTCCCAGACCCCGCCACACGCCATGAAGAGAACCACGATCCTCCCGCTCCTCGCGGCCGCCGCGCTCTGCGTCGCCGGCTGCTCCTCCTGCGCCCCGTCCGACGACGGAGCCGCCGCCCCCGCCGCCCCGTCCGCCGGAAAGGCGAAGGGCGCCGCCGCCGCGACCGGCGCGACCGCCGGCAAGACGGGCGCCGCACCCGCCAAGGCCGCGCCCGCCGGCAAGGCCGCCGCGAAGCCCGCGCGCGCGCCGGACGACGGCCTCGCCAGGCCGATTCCGGCCGCGGCCCGCGCCGGCGACACGCTCCAGCTCCCCGTCTACGGCAAATGCGAGATCGTCGACACGGTCGACTGCACGCAGACCGACCACCGCTTCGCCGACTTCCCCGCCGGCGCGAGCCGCGTCGAGACGATCCTCGGCAAGCCCTGCCGCGTCATCGACGTGCAGCCGGAAACGGCTTCCTGGGTCGACTGGCGCCTCGGCG
>CAMNDA010000253.1 GCA_946534745.1 uncultured Verrucomicrobiota bacterium
C
Organism: uncultured Verrucomicrobiota bacterium; assembly: GCA_946534745.1. Classification (GTDB taxonomy): domain Bacteria; phylum Verrucomicrobiota; class Kiritimatiellia; order RFP12; family UBA3636; genus UBA3636. The sequence continues at coordinate 2 of CAMNDA010000253.1, forward strand.
CCGCCAGCCGCCGAGGTCGCGCGCGTTCGGAACGCCCGGGATGCGCAGGAGACGCGGCGGACGGTCCTCGGTGCGGAAGGTCGCGCTCGCCGAGCCCTTGCCCTCGACGTCCAGCTCCCACCGGTACCCGCAGCCGACGCGGAAGTTGTCCCACTCAAACCGCCCGGTCGTGAGGTAGACGAAGTTCGTGTCGCACACGCAGGCGCCGTCGTCCTCGCGCCAGATGCGGAAGCGGAGGCGCTCCTTGCGGGAGTTGATGCCGGACCAGACGAAGACCACGGGCCGCGGCTCCCACCCGAGCGCGAGCAGCTCGGCGCGCCAGGCGGCGTCGCCGGCCTTCGCGAGGCGCTCCGCGTCCGGCAGGTCGAAGAACGCCTTCTGCCCCTCGCCCAGGAGCGGGACGGTCGCGCCCTCGCCGGGGAGCATCAGCTCCACGGCGGGCGCGGCGCCGCACAGCGCGGCCAGGGCGATGGCGAGAAGCGTCCTCACGGGTGGTCCGTCCTTGCGCGCGGATTCTACTCCTCCGCCGTGGCGATGCCAACCGCGAAGAGCGTGGGCCTGTCGGTCGCGGCCTCGAGCGTGGCGAGCGCGTCGCCGGCCTCCGTGATCGTCGCGCTCAGCGCGAAGGTCGCCGTGTCGGCGAGGCTCTCCTTGCAGAGGAGGGCGTAGGCGTCGCCGACGCTCGCGGAGATCTTGGCGGCCGCGAAGCCGACCGCGACCGTGCCGCCCGAGCGCTCGATCGACGTGAACGTGACGTACGAGCCGCCGTTGCCGTCGTCGAAGCCCTTGATGCCGCCGCCGTTGGGGCCGGGGACGTCCCAGTTCTTCGGACGGGGCGCGCCGCCTTCCCCGTGCTCGTAGCAGCCGATCGACGGCGTCGCCCAGAAGTAGTACTTGTCGTCGAGGTCCTTCTCGATCTCGTCGTAGGTCGCGCCCTTCTCGACCGCGGGCGAGGTCTCGAGCAGGTGGTAGTCGCCGTTCGCGCCGTCGACGAATCCGACGGGATCGCCATCGGCGACGGCGACCGTGTCCTCGCCGAACGCCGCCGTGCCGTTGGCGAAGAGGCAGTTGGAGGTCTTCGCCGCGACCGCGGAGGCGACGGTTCCGTCCGTGAAGGCGACGTTCCCGTCTCCGGCGTCCGCGGCGTTGTCCGCGAAGAGGCAGTTCACGAGCGCCGTATCGGGCTGGCCGATGTAGATTCCGCCGCCCAGGGCCGCCGAGCCGACGGCGCGGTTGCCCGCGACCGTCGTGTTGCGGATGACGGTCGAGAAGCGGTCGCTGGCGTCCACGCCGACGACGGCGATGCCGCCGCCGTGGCTGGCGAGCGCCCCTCCCGCCTTGCCGGACACGTTGCCGCACACGAGGCAGGAATCGATCTCGACCTTCAGCCCGGTGCGCCCGCGGATGCCGATGCCGCCGCCGACGCCCGCGAGGAAGTTCGTCCCGGCGGCGTTCCCGGCGACGATCGTGTGGTCGATCCGCACCTTGGCGGGAAGGTCGTTCTCGCGGTAGACGAAGATGCCGCCGCCGCCCTCGCTGCGGATCGCGACGTTGTTCGAGACGCAGCACCAGGTGATCGTGCCCTCCGTGACGAACGCGCCGCCGCCGCTCTTGTCGTTGCCGTCGACCTTGCCGCCGGTCAGCGTCACGTAGCCGACGACGCTCCCGTCCGCGATGTCGGCGACGCGGCCTTCCTCCCCCTTCCTGCCCGCGTACCGGAGGATGGTGCGCTCCCGGCCCTGGCCGACGAGCGTGACGCCGCCCGTGACCGAAAGCTTCGCGTCGATGTCGAAGAGGCCCTCGCCGAGCGTGACGGTCCCGGCGGGCGAACGCGCCGCCGCCGCGTCGATCGCGTCCTGGATGGTCTGTCGGGTCTCGGCCGGCGTCTCGCCGGGAAGGATCGCGTCGTCCGGCACCACGGGCGCGGCCCGGGTCTCGAAGGTGCCGGCCTTCGCCGCGCCCATCGGCGCCGCGGCGTTGTTGGAGACCGTGAGGGTATAATAAAACACGGTCTCCGCCGTGAGGTCGGAGATCGTGTAGCCGAACGATGCCGTCGCGCCTTCGGCGATCCTCGTCGGCGGCGGCAGGTCCGTCGCGTCCGTCCCCCAGGCGAGGAAGACGTCGCACGCCGTGGCGCCCGTACCGAGCGAGGAGATCGTGCCGGAGATCGTTGCGTTCGTGACGCCGGGATCGACCGTCACCGGACCGAGGACGGGCCCGGACGACGGTTCGAGGTGCGTGCGGAGGTTGAAGTCGTGGAGCTGCACGACGGGAGACTCGTGCGTCACGGGATTCGTCGACCATCCGCCGAGGCGGATTTCGCGGAGCTTGTTGCTGTCCGTGTCGACGACGAAGATGCTGAAGTGGTAGGCGGCCTCCGTCCCGAGCTCGTGCTGGTTCGTCTTGGCCGGGTAGTTCACACCGTAGGCGCTCGCGACCGAGACGGCCGAGGCGCGGACCGTGTTGTCTCCGTTCACGAGGTTGTCGTACGGATCCGTGATCTCCTTCGTGTTCGTGAAATGCAGATGGCCGGCGACGAGTCCGAAGAACGCCTTGCCCTGCACGCCGAGATTCCAGGGGCCGGTGTGAGCCTTCGGGTTCGAGTAGCCGTTCATGAAGCCGTTCATGAGCGTGCCGGCGGCGGCGCGGGCCATCGTCCCGTCGAGCTTCTCCTCCGTGCCGTGCGCGACCATGCCCATCACCGTGTTCCCGGGCGTGAGGTCGGAGTCGAGGAGGTTGCCGGCGGCGTCGTAGAACTGCCCGGCGTCATAGGCGCGGTACGCGGGATTGGCGCCCGTGGCACCGTCGTACATGCTCACGCACGCGATGCGCACGTTGCTTCCGCCCGACGCGAGGAGGCGGCGGAAGTCGAGGTGGAAGGAGTTGCCCGTAAAGCGGCCCGTCTCGTTGTCGCCGAGCTTCGCGGCGGCGAGATCGCGATGGTAGGTTACGTCGACGTTGCGCGCATGCGCGACCGCTGCGGACGTGTTGAAGTTCGTCTGGACGTACGCCCACGCCGCGTCCGACATATGCATGCTGGCGCCGTTGAGCGAATAGCTGCGCTCGTGGTTGCCGTCGATCGTGAAGAGCGGGACGGCCGCCGGGAGGTGCCGGTCGAACATCGCCTTCACGTTCCAGATCTCGTTCGTGTACTCCTCTTCCGTCAGACCCACCTTGGTTCCGTCGCCGATGATCGGCGCGGTCGCGAAGTCTCCGCCGGCGATGACGGCGTCGAGTTCGGCGTCCGTCGCGAGGGAGCCGAGAAGCCGAATCGACTGCTCGGATTCCGTCAGGACGCCGGCCGACCCGTACCAGTAGGTCTTCACGGGGTCCGTCGCGGCGTCGTCCCCCTCCACGCGCTTGCACTTGTGGAAGTCCGTGATGAAGGCGAACGAGATGAACTTGCGTGCGCCCGTGGCGGGGTCGACCGGGTTCACCTGGTCGACGATGTCCAGGATGTCCGCCTTGAGGTTGCTCTCGAGCGTGGCGACGTCGTCGCCGGACGCCGCGCCCGCCAGGACGGCCATCGCCGCTAGGATCGTGTGTTTCGCTTTCATTGTGGGGTTCCCTTTCGTGGGTTGAGGTTATCGGACGACGATGACCGTCGGCTTGACGATGCTCTCGACGGCGCCGGCGGCCAGGAAGGAGGCGTCCGCCATCGCCGCGTACTCGGCGGCGATCCATTCGGCGGACTTCGCGCCCTTCAGGAGGCGGACCTCGTCGATCCAGCCGTTCCAGGCCTGCTCGCCGGACTCTCCGCTCGCGATGGCGACGCTGTTGCCGAAGACGAGCGGCTGGTCGTTGTCCGCGGCGGCGGCGAGGTAGGTGCCCGTCTTGCACCGTTCGCCGTTCTCGTAGATCGAGATGGTCCCGCCGTCGTAGACGACCGTGAGGTAGACCCAGCCGTCGATCATGCTCGCCCTCCGGTCGGCCTCGTTGTCAAGCCGCACGCGGTTGGAGCCCGAGCCGTGGGCCTCGACCTTCGTCGTGGCGTCTCCTGCGCTGATCCGCACCGCGAACGCGCCGGCCGGGTCGGCCTCGTTGTTGATGTCGTACCGCTTGAAGAACATCTTGTCCCAGTTGTAGTTCCAGTCCGCGTGCCGGAACCAGCCGGAGATCGTGAAGACGCCGCCCCCGTCGAGCGGGGAGTCCGCGCCCGCGTCGACGACCCACGCGCCGCCCGCGTTGTAGGCGCCGGCGCTCGGCCCCGTCGAGCCGTTCACGCGGAACGCCTTGCCGAAGCGGCCGGCTTCGCCGGGGACGGAGTCCGTGGAGAGGTGCGCGCCGATGCCCTCCTCCGCGGTCGAGTTCGGGAAGAGGCCCCGGGAGAAGGGCGTCGCGTCCGAGCCGAGTTCGTTCAGGTGCCAGACGCCGGCGTAGTCGCTCCAGACATCGGGGGCCGTGCCGCCCGAGCTGGGCGTTCCGCGGTAGTACATCGTGAAGGTCGCGCCGCGCCGGACCGACGGGACCCGCACCCAGACGAGCGACTCGCCGGCCGGGTCCCACGTGTCGACCTCGCACGGGAGCTCGTCGCCGTTCGCGCCGGCGAAGAAGAGGTCGCGGCCGCCCTCGGCGCAGTGGCGGGGGTCGAAGCCCGCGGGGCTGCCCCTGGACAGCCGCACGAGGACCGGGACGGCGAAGTCGTTCTCGTTCGTGGAATTGACGGTGAACGAAACCCGCTTGTTGTAGTTGAAGCTCGCCTCGGTCGTGAAGGATCCGGTCCTCGACGAGCCGACCGCGGGCCGCGCGTTGTTGGTGACCGAAAGCTCGTAGAAGTAGGTCGTCCGGGCCCACAGACCCTGGATCCGGTAGGAGAACGAGGTCGTCGCGCGCGTGGCGATCCTCCGCGACGCGCCGAGGGCGTCGGGGGACGTTCCGATCGCGAGGTAGACGTCGCAGTGGGTCGGGTTCCCTCCCATGCCGAGCGAGAGGATCGTCCCGGAGATCGCCGCGCCGGACGTCCCGGGCGCGACTGTCACCTCGCCCAGGACGGGCGCCGCGCTGATGACCTCGCTCGCCGTGACGAACGCGTCGCTCGTCGCCGTCGCGTATTCCGCGGCGATCCAGTCGGCGGACGCGGCGGCGTCCAGGAGCCGGCACTCGTCGAACGCGCCCCGCACGTACGCCTCGTCGCCGTCGGAGTCGCAGCCGATCGAGAGCGGCAGCCCGTTGTCCGTCGCCGGCGTGACCGTCCCGGACACGAGCGCGCAGCCGTTGCTGTAGACCGTGCACGCAGACCCGTCGTAGACGAGCGCGATGTGCGTCCACCGGCCCTGGAGGCCGGGGGAGAACGACCCCTTGCAGGTGTCCTTGTCGCGCGCCGCGCCGCGCGCCTGGAACGACGTGTCGCTGCCGTTCCCCATTTCGATCTCCCAGCCGTCCGCCGTCGTGTAGCCGGTCTTGCGCGAGAACAGCCGCGTGCTGCCCGCGCGGCCCGCGAGGCGCACCCAGCCCGACACGGTGAAGGTGCTTCCGACGGAAAGCGCGTCGTAGCTCGGGACGGAGAGGT
>CAMNDA010000254.1 GCA_946534745.1 uncultured Verrucomicrobiota bacterium
TGAAGCGGCGGCCGTCGCGGTCGACCGTGCGCTCGAGGCGGTCGCGCGTGACGCCCTCCTGCTCGTGGACGATGGCGATGCGGCTGCGCGCGATGCGGTTGAAGAGCGCGGACTTGCCGACGTTCGGCCGCCCGACGAGCGCGATCGCCGCGCGCCGCGCGCTTCCGGCGGCCGCCGGGGCGGCGGGCGCCTCCGGCGCCGTGGCGGGGTCCGCCCCCGCGGCGGCGGGATCTGTCGTGTCGTTTCCGTTCATGCGGCGGGAGTATACCAATCGGCCTCCGCGGCGGCAAGCCCGTTTGACTTGGCCTCGGCGCGGGTGTATCATCCCGGACCCGTGCGGCGTCCGCCGCCGTTTTTTTCGCCCACCCCGCCACCGGAGGCCTCCCTTCGACGTTTTCCCGCAGCAGCGACTCCGCGTCGTCTTCATGGGTTCGGACACGCTCTCGTGCCCGTTCCTTTCGTCTCTCGCCTCCGCGCCCTTCCTCGAGGTCGTCGCCGTCGTCACGCAGCCCGACCGCGGCAAGGGCCGCCACCTGCGCGTGCAGCCGGGGCCCGTCAAGAAGCTCGCCGCGTCCTTCGGCGTCCCCGTCTTCACGCCCGTGCGCGTCAACGCGCCGGTGATGCTCGAGACGCTGGCCGGTCTCGGCGTCGACGCGTTCGTCGTGATGGCCTACGGGCAGTTCCTCGGCGACCTGCTGCTGGAGCTGCCGCGCCTCGGCTGCGTCAACCTGCACGTCTCGCTCCTCCCGCGCTGGCGCGGCGCCGCGCCGATCCAGCGCGCCATCCTCGCGGGCGACGCCGAGACCGGCGTCTCCGCGATGATGATGGACCGCGGGATGGACACCGGGGACGTGCTCGGGACCGTCCGCTGCGCCATCGGCCCGCGCGACACGGCCGGGACGGTCTCGGAAAGGCTCTGCGCCGCCGGCTGCGACCTGATGCTGCGCGTGCTGCGCGACCTCGACCTCGGGACCTGCCCGCGCACGCCGCAGGACGGCGCCCTCGCGACGCTCGCGCCGAAGATCCGCAAGTCGGAGGCGTCGCTGGACTGGAACCTCTCCGCCGTCGAGAACGAGCGCAAGGTCCGCGCGTTCAACCCGAAGCCCGGCGCCGCGACGTGGATCCCGCCCGTCGGCGGCCAGCCGGGCAAGCTCCTGAAGGTCCTCGAGGCCGAGGTCGAAACGCTCCCGAAGGGCATGGCCCTCGCGCTGCCCGGGACGCTCCTCGAGCTTGACCAGCGCAAAGGCCCGCTCGTCGCGGGCGGCGCCGGCTTCGCCCTGCGACTCACGCGCGTCCTGCCCGAGGGCGCCGGGCGCCCGATGGACGGCGGCGCCTTCTCCAACGGCTACCGCTCGCGCATCCCGATCGGCGTCCGCCTCGAGCGCGTCCCCGCCCCGCCCGAGCCGCAGAAGGCCGCGAAGGAGCCGTAGCCCGGGTTATCGACAGGGTTGTCGGCAAATCCGAAACGCCGCTCTCCGGGCGGCGTTTCCGACTTATTCACATGTTGACAACCTGTCGGTTTTTTGTCAACCCTTTCGGCTTGGATTCACGCCCCGGCGGTGGTACTTTCATAGGCGGAACGGCGGCGCGGGCTTTCGTTCCTTTCGCCCCGCCGTCGTTCCAAGGTTTTTCTCTCCCGTATCTCGTCACTCGTCACTCGTCACTCGTCACTCGTCACTCGTCACTCGTCACTCGTCACTTCGAATGGCCCCCCGCTCCCGTCCAGCACGCCGCGACGACGCCCCGCCCGTCCGCATCCCGCCCTACAGCATGGAGGCGGAGCGCGCGGTGCTCGGCGCGATCCTGCTCTCGCCGGCGAAGACGTTCGAGCTGCTCGAGGGGATGCGCTGCTCGCCCGACTGGTTCTACATCGAGGCGCACCGCACGATCTTCGAGACCGCGCGCGGGATCCACCAGCAGAAGGGCGCCGGCGTCGACGCGGTGACCGTCGTCTCGGCCCTCCAGGAGGCCGGCGCGCTCGATTCCGTCGGCGGCGCGCCCGCCGTGGAGCGGCTCGTCGAGGGCGAGCTGGTGATCGCCCACGCGGAATACTACGCGGACATCCTCAAGCAGAAGTACGTCCTGCGCCGCATCGCCGACGCCGCCTCCGCGGCGATCGAGAAGTGCTACTCGCCCGACCGCTCCACCACCGCGATCCTGAGCGACACCCAGGAGGCGATGTTCGCGATCTCCGAGGACGAGGACACGAAGCAGCCGACGTGGAACGAGTCGCTCAATGCGACGTTCGGGAAGATCGAGAGGCTCTTCTCCGACACGTCCGGCATGAACGGGCTCTCCACCGGCTTCAAGGACCTCGACAAGGTGATCCAGGGGCTGCGCAACTCCGAGATGATCGTCCTCGCCGCGCGCCCGTCGATGGGCAAGACGTCGCTCGCGATGAACATCTGCACGTCGATCGCGCTCGACGTCGACTGCAACGGCAAGCCGCGCCCCTCCGCCGACCGCTCGAAGCCGGCCGGGGGCAACCGCCTCCCCGTCGCGATCTTCTCCTGCGAGATGTCAACCGACGCGCTCATCACGCGCCTGCTCTGCACCCTCTCCGGCGTGCCGTTCACGAACATCGTCGACAAATCCTACGTGAAGGCGTCCGAGCTGCCGAAGATGCACCAGAAGATCACGAGGGCCGCCTCGCTCCTGATGGACGCGCCGATCTTCATCGACGACACCGGCGGCCTCGACATCGCGGACGTCCGCTCGCGCGCCCGGCGCCTCAAGAAGCGCCACGGCATCCGGCTCATCATGATCGACTACCTGCAGCTGCTCAACAGCCGCGAGGGCTCGGACGAGGGGCGCCAGCAGGAGACGACGAAGATCTCCGCCGGCATCAAGGCGATGGCCAAGGAGCTCGACGTCCCGGTGATCGTCCTCTCGCAGCTCTCCCGCGCGCCAGAGCAGCGCGACAAGGCCGCCAAGCCCCGCCTCTCCGACCTGCGCGACTCGGGCTCGATCGAGCAGGACGCGGACGTCGTGATGCTGCTGCGGCGCCCGTGCAAGTACCCGGGCAGCCCCGACTCCGACCAGCCCAACCTCGCGATCGTCGACGTGGCGAAGAACCGCAACGGCGCCACCGGCGAGGTGAACCTCAACTTCGACGGCAACGTCACGCGCTTCTCGGACTACGCCTACGGCATCGACCGGGAGAACCCCGCCGCCCTCTAGAACCCCGACCCTTGCAATTTCGCCGCGTCCCGCGCGAAGGCAGGCCCCGCTAGGCACCTTCCCGGGCGCGGCGGGATTCTTTTCGGGCGACCCCGTCCCAGGGCGGGGCGAGCTCTCCGAGCGAGCCGCCGCGCCGGCGGACCCGGCGTGCGAGCGGACGAGATAGAGTGAATATCCGGGCCGCGGGATTCGTCCAATGGAATACGCGGCCGGAAATTTCCCGATTTTCGCGGCAGGGTGGAAATCTTCGCCCGTTTCCGCTAGAATCCTCCCCCGCATCCCGCGCACGCCAGTCCCTTTCACCCCCTTCGACCGCTTCCAACCCTTCCAACCCTTTCAACCCTTTCAACCCTTTCAACTTTAAACTTTAAACTTTACCCTTTCCGCCTTACCCTTCGATGATCGTCCGAGAGCCACCCGTCCGCGAACCCGCCCGCTCCGCCGTCCAGCGGCTCGGCCGGCGCGTCTTCGACGTCCTCGCGGAGGTCGGCCGCGCGTCGATGATCTGCGTGGGGGCGGTCGCCGCGATGCGCTTCGCCCTGACGAAGCGCGCGCGCAAGGACATCGTGGCGCAGATGCACTTCTGCGCCGTCCGGAGCCTGCCGGTCGTCTCGGTCGTCGCTTTCTTCATCGGGATGATCCTCGCGCTGCAGATCGGCATCGAGCTGCGGGTCTACAACCAGGAGGCGCTCACCGGCTCGGCCGTGATGGCCTCGATGCTGCGCGAGATGGGGCCGTTCATGTCGGGCCTCGTCCTTGCGGCGAGCGTTGGCGCGGCGATGGCCGCGCAGGTCGGCACGATGATGGTGAACGAGGAGATCGCCGCGCTCGAGATCATGGACATCGACCCGCTGCGCTTCCTCGTGATGCCGCGCATGGCCGCGATGGCGGTCACGGTGCCGATGATGTCGTTCTACACGTGCGCGCTCGGCGTGCTCGGCGGAGCGGTCGTGAGCCATACGCAGCTGGCGGTGCCGTGGGCGACCTACTTCCAGAACGCGATGGACTTCGCCAGCACCAAGGCGCTCTGGGTCGGGCTCTTCAAGGCGTTCCTCTTCGGCTTCATCATCGTGACGGTCTCCTGCTACGAGGGGTTCCGCACCGAGCACGGCGCCGTCGGCGTCGGCCGCGCGACGCGCCAGAGCGTCGTGACGAACTTCCTCCTGATCCTCATCGTCGGGTACTTCGTGACCCGCCTGTTCTACTAGGGGGCGCGCGATGATCCGGTTCGAGCACGTCACCAAGGTCTTCGGGAGCGGCAAGCGCGTCCTCGACGACGTCTCCTACGAGATCGAGAGGGGCGAGATCTTCACGATCGTCGGCCCGTCCGGCACCGGCAAGAGCGTGTCCCTCAAGCACATGATCCGCCTGCTCTCGCCGACCTCGGGCCGCGTATGGGTGGGCGACGACTGCGTGAGCGAGGCGGAGGGCCGCGAGCTCTCGCGCATCCGCTCGCGCTTCGGCTACCTCTTCCAGAGCGCGGCGCTTCTGGCGTGGATGGACGTCTACGACAACGTCGCGCTCCCGCTGCGCGAGAAGACGAGGCTCACCGAGGGCGAGATCGAGTTCAAGGTGCGCGACGCGCTCGAGAAGGTCGGCCTCGGCGGCGAGGGCGCCTCAATGCCCTCCGACCTCTCCGGCGGCATGCAGAAGCGCGCCGGCCTCGCCCGCGCGATCGTGACGGAGCCGGAGATCGTCCTCTACGACGAGCCCACGAGCGGCCTCGACCCCGTCACTTCGCGCCGCATCGACGAGCTCATCGCCGACCTCTCCTCGCGCCTCGGCATCACGTCGGTCGTCGTGACGCACGACCTGCACAGCGCGCTCTCGATCTCCACCCGCATCGCGATGCTCGGCGGCGGCAAGGTCCTCTCGATCGAGCCCCCCTCCGCCTTCATCCACTCCACGCTCCCCCAGGCCCGCGCCTTCCTCGAGGCGCAGTACATCACGCGCCGCGGCGCGTGGGAGGCAAACCGCCCATGAAAAACAAGAACCGCGAACTCGCCGCCGAACTCGCCGTCGGGGCGCTCGTCGCCCTGATCTTCGCCGGCCTCGCCGTCTTCACGATCGCCATCTCCGGCAAGAACCTCTTCCGGAAGAACGTCTTCCAGATCGAGACCGTGATGCCCGACGCGATGGGCCTGCGGCCCAACGACCCCGTCATCGCCAAGGGCACCACCGTCGGCTCCGTCACCAAGGTCTTCTACGACCGCGACGGTGTCCACGTCCAGGCGCAGCTCGAAGCGCCCGTCGAGTTCCACGAGGGCTACGAGATCACCGTCGTCTCCACGTCGATCCTCGGCGGCCGCCAGCTCGTGCTCAAGGAGGGCGACGAAACCTCGCCCGTCGTCGAGGACGTCCGCCACCTCGTCGGCAGGAGGCCCTCCGACCTCATGGAGGACGCCACCGAGGCCGTCGCCCGCGTCCGCGAGTTCCTCGAGACCGACGCCCTCACGAACCTCTACACCTTCTCCGAGAGCCTCAAGGTCCTCGGCCTCCGCCTCGAGAACGGCGAGGGCACGCTCGGCCGCCTGCTCTCCTCCGACGACGAGATGTACACCAACCTCAACGCCGCCGTGGCGAACATCAAGCTCATCTCCGACCGCCTCGAGAAGGGCGAGGGCACGCTTGGCCGGCTCCTCTCCTCGGACGACGAGATGTACACGAACCTCAACGCCGCCGTGGCCGACGCGCGCGACGCCATCGCGGACCTCAAGAGCATCGCCGCGCGCCTCGAGGCCGGCGAGGGCACGCTCGGGCGGCTCCTCTCGTCCGACGACGAGATGTACACCAACCTCAACGCCGCCGTCGCGAACATCAAGCTCATCTCCGATCGCCTGGAGAAGGGCGAGGGCACGCTCGGCAAGCTGCTCTCCTCGGACGACGAGCTCTACCGCAACGTGAACGGCACCGTCACCGACGCGCGCGAGCTCCTCGACGACATGCGCGAGGCGAACACGCTCTCGACCTTCACCTCGCTCCTGCTGAGCGGGTTCTAGCCGCTCCCTCCCCTACCCCGCCACGGCGGCGGCCATCGCCTGCGTGCCCTCGTAGAAGTAGGAGCCCCAGCCGACGGTGAAGAGGAAGTCGCCGTAGAGCGCGTGCTCGGCGTTGGCGAGGAGCATCGAGCCCGTGCGCCGGTAGGTCGGCAGGAAGAGCAGGCCGCCCGCGAAGGTGAAGAGCAGCGCCCACGGGTTGCGGAAGATCACGTGCGCGAAGGCGAACGCGACCGCGCCGGCGAGGAGCGACCACCGCCCGGGGAACGCGGCGGCGTAGCGCCGCTCGAAGTACCACCGGTAGAGCACGCCCTGCGCCGAGACGGAGACGAGCGGGTAGCAGACCATCACGACGAGCCAGAACGCCGGCGCCTGCCGCGGGAACGACCACAGCAGCTCGGGGTGCCGCCACCGCAGCAGCGCCCACAGCAGCGCCGCGCAGACGGCGAAGCGCCCGAGCACGAGCGCCCACTCGCGCGCCGGCGCGCGCCACGAGAAGAGCTCCGCCGGGCGCAGCCGCCCGTGCGCCGCCTCCGCCATCACGACCGCCGTCGCGATGAGCACGAGAGCCGGGATGACCCACATCCCGAGCTCGACGCCCAGCCATCGCCGCGCGAGCGCGGGCGCGTAGAGCAGCGCAAGCGGCGTGCCGAAGTAGAGCAGCGCGAATTCGACGATTCTCTTCATACCGGGGATTCTAGCAGGCTTCCCGGCAACGGGCAAGACATCGGCGGTTCTGGACATTCCCCACTATTTTCGGCCTCTGCCCGGCCCGCATCGCCTCCGCGCGGCATCCGCATCGCTTCGGCGCCCCGGATGCTCCCCGCCCGCCCACGCCCGCTCCGGCTTCGCCGTCCGGTCCGAATTGCGGCTCCGGGCATACTCCGGAC
>CAMNDA010000255.1 GCA_946534745.1 uncultured Verrucomicrobiota bacterium
TCCTCGGCTCCCTGCTCGTCGAAGCCCTGCAGTGGGCCTTCGGCACGGGCGTCCCCCAGGTCGAAGACATCCTCCTCAACACCCTCGGTTCCGCGCTCGGCTACGCGCTCTTCCACGCCGTAAACCCCGTCACGCGGAGCCCCGCCGCGGATGAATCTCACGCGGGGTCCGCGGAGGGCGCGGAGTCCGAATCTCACGCAGAGAACGCAGAGAGCGCAGAGTCTGAATCTCACGCGGAGTCCGCGGAGTCGACTATGTTGTGATTTTGTGGCAAAACCTCCATTTTGCGGTAATATTTTGTGCAATCTATCCGTTTTTATCATCGATTTTTATGTTGACATAGACCGGTGGACGTTGACGGGCGAGCCGGTTTTGCGGAGAATACGAAACCCGAACCCCGCCACGCAGTCTCTTCGCCCCGACGCATTCAAACGCTCGTCTTCCGCCAACTGAAATGGACAATCCCCTCGTTTCCACGACGCTGTTTACCGTCTGCTCAGCCGGCGGCCTCGAAGAAGGCAACGGCAAGGACGATCCGAACGTCGACATGCGCACGGGGGGGACGCGGTTTTCCTGCGATGCGTGCGGGGCAAGCAATCTTGTGATGGACGACTACGATTCGCCGGTCCGGTTGATGGACGTTTGGCGGAGTCGTCCAAAGAAGTGGCCCGACATCTTACGGAGCTGCTCGTCCCGCTTGTGGGCCGTCGACGAAAAGGTCGCGGCGGACATGGAGGCGTTCAGCCTGACGGGCTACCGGTTGCAGAAGCTCGTCGTGGAGGAATCCATTCCGCCGCGGAAACGGCCGCCAAAGCCGTATTGGGCCGTCATCCCGACCGGAAGAGCCGCCTATTTGACGTCCGTCCATCCGGAGAAACCCCACGACTTCTGTCCGAAGTGCGGCCGTTTTCTTTCCAAGCCGGACGACGACGACAGATTGTGCTGCCGTCTTGTCGACGGAAGCTGGGACGGCTCGGATTGGGTGCTGGCGACGCACAACAATCTGCGGCCGGATGTCGTCTGCTCCGAACGCGTCGTCGAGTGTGCCCGGACGTGCGGCTGGAAGAACGCGTATTTCGGCGTCCCCCCGGGCGCCGAGGCGTTCGCCCTCTGGAAATTGAAGATCGACTATCACGCCGAGAATTGGAGGGAGCTGCTCGAGTTCGACGTGGAGAGGGCGTCGCGGGACGACCTGCGCAATCATGGCCGGCCCGTCGAAAAGGCGTCGTCGGGGTCGCGGCGTCCGGTCCCGATCTATTCGCCGGGCTTCGATCCGCCGTCCCCGAAACATCCGTTCGACGATCTGGGGGAATTCGACGGATACGGCTGGCAGGGTAACGCGAACCTGTCCGTCCTGTTCGGCTGGGGCGAGCTCGACGTGTGCCTGGACGTTCCGCACCCGGAACGCCTTCCTGACTGGAAGCGTCCTCCGAAGCGGTTGCGGGAAGTCTTCGATGCGTTCGCCGCGAACGAAAAAGAGATTTTCCCGGAACTCGATTCGATCCTGCGGAAGACCCTTTCCGGATGCGGAAAGGTGCTTCCTCCGGAATGCCCCGGCGGCTTGGCGGATTTCTCCGGCGTCCTACCGCCCGGCGCCGCGTCGATCGCGATCAACGATCCGGGACAGTCGGACGCCGGTTCCGTCGAGTTGAACTACTCGCTGGATCCGGATCCTCCGCGAAGAGCCCTGACCATCCGGATCGGCGTGGACCGGAAGACGAAACGGCTGTCCGTCCTTTCGTCCGAAGTCGATTGACGAATCGTGATTTGAACGGAACAACCCGCCGTAAAAAATCCGCCGCGGATGACTATTGCAGGGTGAAGACCCGTCCAACCGTCCATCCAATGAAACGATTCCTGCTTCCCTTCGTCGCCTCCTGGTGGCTTTCGCCGCTCTGCATGCTCCTTTGCGCCGGGCTCTGGTGCGTCGGCGGCCTGATTGCGGCCGAAGCGTCGAGCAGGACGATTCTTTCCGGAGCCGGCATTCTCGGCCGGAGCGGGCTCGTCGGCTTCGCCGTCTTCCTGTCGCTCGGCCTGGCGGCCGTCGTCCGCGCGCTCGTCCTGCGGCGCTGGGGCCGAGCCGTCGCGGCGTTCCTCGCCACGGGCGCGTGCCTTCTCGTTTCGGTCGGCGCCGCGGGGATGGTGACCTTCATGCTTCTCTTCGCAGACAACGACCACTTCGCCGACGATCTCTCCGTGCCCGAAGGCATCGCGATTGCCGAGCCGGAGGAAACGAGCTCGTGGCCCGCGCAGTCGGACCGCACCGGCGAGGACGCCTATTCCGCCGCCGTGACGAACGCCCTCGCCCGGCCCGGCACGGCGGACGCGACGGTCGCGGCGGTCGTTCCGTCGTTCGAGCGTCTCGCCCGCGGCAACCGGGACCTGCTGCTCGCATACTTCTCCGCGCACCCCGGCTGGCGCGTGTTCGAGGAGAGGGGATCCCTCTATGCGACGCGCGCGATGAGGGCGGGCGGCGAATGGTTCTACCCTCTTCACGGATACTACTCCGGCTTTTCCCACCGGACCGATCCGGACGGCACCGGCGAGTGCCGGAAGGAACCCTACCAGGTCCGCCTCACGGTCGGCTTTCCCGATCCTTGGGCGAAGCGCGGCCCGTTCCGCTTGGCCTCGGGCGAAACCGCCGTCGTCCCGGTCGCCGGAGGCAACCCCGGAACGATGCAGAGCGACGTCGTGGTCCTCGCCGGTCCGGCGTGCATCGAGATCTTCGAGGAGTCGGCCACGCCCGAGCGTCGGCTCACGAAGGCGCTGCTCGCCCTGCTCGAGGACGAACTCCGCCCGCTGGCCGAATCCCCGGACCCCGCCACGCTTCGCGCCCTTCTTCCGCCCGGCTCCGCCGTGCGCGGCGAGGAGCCCGGCGTTTTCCTGAAGGACGCGGGTCAGGGCGGCATCTACGGGGTCCGGGTCCTCGCCAACCCCGGCGAACCGGGGCTCGTCTACCTCAAGGCGTTCGAGGTCACGAAGGGGACGCCGCTCTCCGAAACGCGCCTGCCGGACCGGTCCTCCCTGAGGCTCGGCTGGTCGGACGACCCCGACGAGCTCTTCTCCGGCACGACCGAGATCACGATCTACGAGGGGAACTGGGAGCAATACTACGCCGCGCGCTTCGAGCTCTGGTTCCGTCCCGACTCCGCCGCCCCCGAGCGCAAGCTCGCCGAAAAGATCTACCGCATCCAGGGCTGGATGCGCTGAAGCCGCCACCCCGGCCTTCCCCCACATCAACTCCATCCCCCGCACCCTGCCCGTGACTCCCACGCCCGAATCCTCCCCCGCCGTGCCGTGCGCGGCGACCCAACGCCCGGCCGGGCGCGAGGCGCGCAACGCGCGCCTCGCGCTCCCGGCCGGACTTGCGCACTTCTTCGCCCTCGACGGCTGGTTCCGCGACGTCTCGCCGCCCGGCGGCCGGCCGGACGGCTACACGTCGCTGTGCGAGCTGTTCCTCGCGTTCCTGTGGTTCCTCGCCGGGTGCGCGGCGATGCTGCTCGGCTACCTCTTCTGGTGGGGCTTCTACGCGATTGTCCCCGTGGCGGGGTGGCGGCTGCTCCACCACTGGGCGCGAACGTTCTACCTGCGCCGGAACGGCGACCGGTGGGTGCGGATCGAATACACGCGGATCTACGCGGCCGCCGTGCGCGTCTTCGCGGCCGTCTGGGCGGTCTA
>CAMNDA010000256.1 GCA_946534745.1 uncultured Verrucomicrobiota bacterium
GGGCGGCCGCGCCGTCGTCCTCAAGACCGCCGGCGCCTACCACAGCCCCTTCATGGCCCCGGCCGCGGAGAGGCTCGCGCCCGTCCTCGCCGGCGTCGAGTTCCGGGCGCCGTCGGTCCCCGTCCTCTCCAACTTCGCCGGAAGGCCGCACGGCTCGCCCGACGACATCCGCGCCGCGATGCTCGCGCAGATCGCGCATCCCGTGCGCTGGACCGACGACGTCGCGGCGATGACCTCGCTCGGCGCCGGGACGTTCGTCGAGTTTGGCCCGGGCGCCGTCCTCACGGGCATGCTCAGGCGCGCCCTGCCCGAGGCGCGGCTCCTCAACGCGAACTCCGCCGAGTCGACCGCCGCGGCGGCCGCCGCGCTGGCGGGCTAGGCCGCCTACCAGGGGAGCGAGAGGTCGACCATCTCGCAGGCGAGGCCGAACTCCGCGGCGAGCGCCTCGCCGAGCGCGCGCACGCCGAAGCGTTCCGTCGCGTAGTGCCCGCCGGCCGCCAGGTCGAACGATTCGCAGACCGCCGCGTTGGCGTGCTGCAGGCCGAACTCGCCCGTGAGGAACGCGTCGAGCCCCGCGGCGACGGCCTGCGCCATCTCGTCCGCGCCGCCGCCCGAGACGATCCCGACCGTCCGCACGGTCTTCCGTCCGGCGTCGACCGCGTCGAACCGCCCGCCCGGGCAGATCGCGCGGAAGCGTGCCTTGACCTCGGTCCACGGGAGCGCGCGCGCGAACGCGCCGCGCACGCCGATCGTGAGGCCGCGGTACGTCCCGAACGGACGCACGCCGCGCAGCCCGAGAGCCTTCGCGATCTGCGCGTTGTTGCCGAGCGTCGGGTGGGCGTCAAGCGGCAGGTGCGCCGCGTAGAGCGCCGCGTCCGCGCGGACGAGCGGGGCGACGAGGCGGTAGGCCGGCCCCGCGATGCGGGCGAGGGAGTTCCCCCAGCTGATGCCGTGGTGGACGAGCAGCAGCTGCGCGCCCCGCCGCAGCGCCTCCGCGTAGAAGGCGGGGGTGGCGTCCACCCCGCAGGCGATCTTCGCGACGCCGCGCGACGCGCCCTCCACCTGGAGGCCGTTGTTCGAGTAGTCGTCCGCGAACGCGGGCAGGTCGAGGGTGCGGTCGAGCCAGGCGACCAGTTCGGCGAGCGGAACGGCGCGGCGGCCGCGGGGAGGCGTGCGTTTCATGCCGGGCATCCTACCACGCCCGCCCGGCCCCGGCAAGCGCGTCCGCGGGCGGAAAGCGAGCGATTCAAATATTTTCGTCGATTTTTTGAAAATGCGCGATTTTTCGGTTCACAAACCGTCCCGGTTGTGCAATAATCCGCGCCCTACCCGCGCAAATCGCGCAGGCCGTCCCCCCTTTTCCGACCATCGGCCCATCCCGACCATCCCGACCATCTCGACCATCTCGACCATCCCGACCATCCCGACCATGAAGACCGCCCTCGTCACCGGATCCGCCCGCGGCATCGGCCGCGCCATCTGCGAAGAGCTCGCCCGCAGCGGCGTCGCGCAGAACATCGTCGTCTGCGACGTGCAGAAGGAGTGGTGCGAGGAGACCGTCGCCGCCCTCCGCGCCATCGAGGGCGTCCAGGCCGACTCGCTCGCGCTCGACGTGTCCAAGGAGGCGAGCGTCGTCGCCGGCGTCGCCGAGGCCGCGAAGCTCTTCGGCTCGCTCGACATCGTCGTGAACAACGCCGGCGTCACGCGCGACGACCTGCTCGTCCGCATGACGGAGGAGAAGTGGGACACGGTCCTGGACATCAACCTCAAGGGCGCGTTCCTCGTCACCCGCGAGGCGGCCAAGCTGATGATGCGCGCGCGCTCGGGCGCGATCGTCAACATCGCGTCCGTCGTCGGCCTCATGGGCAACGCCGGCCAGGCCAACTACAGCGCCTCCAAGGGCGGCCTCATCGCCCTCACGAAGACGACCGCGCGCGAGCTCGGCGGCCGCGGCGTGCGCGTGAACGCCGTCGCCCCCGGCTTCATCAACAGCAAGATGACCGAGGTCCTGCCGGACAATGTGAAGCAGCAGATGCTCTCGATCATTCCCCTGAAGAAGTTCGGCGAGGTCTCGGACATCGCGAAGGCCGTCGCCTTCCTCTCCTCCGACAGCGCCTCCTACATCACCGGCCAGGTGATCTCCGTCAACGGCGGCATGCTGATGCCGTAGGCAATTCCGAATGCTGAATGCTGAATGACCATCGGACCATTCGACCATCGGACCATTTGACCAAAACAACAACAACCCCCAACCCAAACCAAAGGAAACAAGCCATGACCCTCGAAGAGAAAGTCAAGCAGATCGTCGTCGACAGCCTCCACGCCGAAGCGTCGCAGGTCACTCCCGCCGCCTCGTTCGTCAACGACCTCGGCGCCGACTCGCTCGACCAGGCCGAGCTGATGATGAACATCGAGGACGCCTTCAAGCAGTACGTCGGCGACAACATCCCCGAGGAGGACGCCGCCAAGTTCGAGACGGTCGGCTCCGTCATCGAGTTCCTCAAGTCCAAGGGCGTTCCCGAGAACGTCGACTAGTTCCCCGCCTCCGCCGCGCGGCGCCCCGTCGCGTCCGCGCGGCGACCGGCGTTCGGCGCGGCGCCAGCCGCGCCGCGGTCCGGCGCCCCGCCCGGCGCCGGACGTTCCCTTCCCCAAACCCTCCATCGCGGGGACGCGGGCCGCCCGGGTCCCGCCCGGGCGGCCCGCGATTCCGTCGTTCCAACCATGCGCAGAGTCGTCATCACCGGCATGGGCGTCCTTTCGCCCATCGGCAACAGCCTCGACACCTTCTGGAACAACGCCGTCGCCGGCGTGAACGGCATCGCCACGATCGCGAAGTTCCCGATCCCGGAGGGCTTCCCCGTCACGATCGCCGGCGAGCTCAAGGACTTCGACCCGGCGCGCTACATGGACGTGAAGACCGCGCGCCGCTCGGCGGACTTCACGCTCTACGCCGTCGCCGCCGCGAAGATGGCGGTCGACGACTCCGGCATCGACTTCAAGGCCGAGCCCGACCCCTACCGCTGCGGCTGCACCGTCGGCTCCGGCGTCGGCGGCATCGAGATCACCGAGAAGGAGGTCCTGCGCATGGAGCGCGGCAAGACCGCCAAGGTCTCGCCCTTCTCCATCCCCGAGATGATCGCCAACATGGCCGCCGGCACGATCGCGATCGAGCACGGCCTGCGCGGCCCCAACTACGGCGTCGTCTCCGCCTGCGCGACGGGCCTGCACAGCATCGGCGCCGCGCTGCGCCTCATCCAGCACGGCGAGGCGGACGTCATGCTCGCCGGCGGCGCCGAGGGCCCGATCTGCCCGATCGCCGTCGCCTCCTTCGCGGCGCTGCACGCGCTCTCCACGCGCAACGACGACCCGGCGCACGCCTGCCGCCCGTTCGACAGGGACCGCAACGGCTTCATCATGTCCGAGGGCGGCGCGGTGCTCGTCCTCGAGGAATACGAGCGCGCGAAGAGGCGCGGCGCCCGCATCTACTGCGAGGTCGCCGGCTTCGGCCAGACGTGCGACGCCTACCACATGACCGCCCCGATGCCCGACGGCGAGGCCGGCGCGCGCGCGATGAAGAACGCGATGGCCGAGGCGGGCGTCGACGGCGCCGCCGTGGACTACATCAACGCCCACGGCACCTCGACGCCGATGAACGACAAGGTCGAGACGCTCGTCATCAAGAAGGCGCTCGGCGAGGAGGCCGCCCGCAAGGTCGCGATCTCCTCCACCAAGTCGATGACCGGCCACCTGCTCGGCGGCACGGGCGCGCTCGAGACCGTCGCGTGCGCC
>CAMNDA010000257.1 GCA_946534745.1 uncultured Verrucomicrobiota bacterium
CCCCGCCGCGAGGGACTACCGCGCGGCGTAGCCGGCGAGGCGGGCGAGGGTGCCGATGCGGTGGTAGCCGACGCGGCGGCAGATCGCCTCGGTCGCGCGGCCCCACTTGCGGTAGAGCAGGTTGAAGAGCAGGTAGGGCATCCACTGGCGCGGGGAGCGCGGGAGGCGGCGCGCGATGTTGCGCAGGGAGTAGATCTCCCGGTAGACGCGGAGGTAGCCTTCGTAGAGCTGCTCCGCGGTCATGTTCGCGGGGCGGAAGACGACGTGGGCGGTGTCGTAGTGCGAGAGGTCGCGGTCGACGATCCGCCCGGCCGCCTCCATCCGGGCGTGCAGCGCGGTGCCGGGATAGGGCGTGAGGATGTGCGAGGTCACGGTCTCGACGCGGTTGCGGACGACCCAGTCCACCGTCGCGCGGAAGACGTCGGGGCCGTCGCCGTCGAGCCCGAAGACGAAGCTCGCGTTGACCATGATGCCGCGCGAATGGAGCGCCTCGACGAGCGCCTCGTGGCGGGAGGCGCGGTTCTGGCGCTTGTGGACGCCGCGGAGGGCGTCCTCGCCGAGGCTCTCGAACCCGACGAAGAGGCTGCGGCAGCCGGTGTCGCGCATCAGGTCGAGCAGGTCGGGCATGTCGAGGACGTTGGCCGAGACGGCGGCGTTCCAGCGCAGCCGCAGCGGCCGCATCGCCTCGAGCAGCTCGCGCGCGAAGGCGGGGTCGCCGATGAAGTTGTCGTCGATGAACATCACGTGCCGCGTCCCGAGCGAGCGGATCTCCGCGAGGACGTCGGGGACGGTCCGGTGCGCGTAGGAGCCGCGGACGGCGGCGCAGCTGTTGTAGCAGAAGTCGCAGGCGAACGGGCATCCGCGGCTCGTGGCGACGACGTTGGTGTAGAGGAAGCGCGAGGGATCGGCCGAGCGGTAGGAGGGCGCGAGCAGGTCCTCGCCGCGGACGGGCGGGTCGTTGCGGTATTCGGGCGCGAGGCGCCCCGCGGCGGCGTCGCGCAGCAGCCGCGGCCAGTGGCCCTCCGCCGGGCCGATGCAGAGCGCGTCGAACGCGCCGCGCGCCGCCTCGGGGCAGGACGTGACGAAGATGCCGCCCGCGACGACCGGCACGCCGCGCTCGCGGTAGCGCCGGGCGATCTCCCGCGCCGCGGGGAAGACGTCGACCGTGACCGTCACGCCCACGAGGTCGACCGGCTCCGCGGGGTCGTCGGCCTCGACGTTCCCGTTCACGATCCTCACATCGTGTCCGGCGTCCTCGACGATGCGCGCGATGACGAGCAGCCCGAGGCAGGGCGCCATCCGGGCCTTGAGCGAGGTGTCCATCGGACGCCTCCCCATCGCGGGCTGGATCAGTTTGACGCGCATCTCTCTTCCTTCTTCCGGGGACGGACCCCTTTGCGGGGACGGTCCCCGTCTTCACCCTGCCATAGTCCGTTCGTCCGCCGATTTTACGCCTTCCGCCGATTTTTCGTGGCGGGGTGGGTCCGTCCCCGCACCGATTCCCCCGCCGTCCCGCGGGAACGCGATTGCATCCGCCGGACGGTTCTTGTAGAATGCCGCCCATGAACGGACTGTTCCAAGCTTGCTGCGACTTCCTGCAGTTCGCCGCCGACGCCTGCGGATGCACCTACGAGGAAATGTCCGTGTTCGTCAACCTGCATCTCCAGGGCGGAATCCTCTGGCTTCTTGGCGTGGCCGCCGCCGTGGCGGGGTGGCGGCTCTTCCGGCGCGCGAAGGGGCGTTCCGCCGTCCTCGCCCGAGTCGGCCTGCTCGACGGCGCCGTTTCGACGATCCTATTCGCCTGGCTTCTGCTCCACTACCGCGGCGGGGCGGCGGCGGCGTTCGACCGATGCGTCGACGATCTCCTACGCCTCTCGTCCGCCCTTGGCGTGACCTACCGCGAACTCAACATCCTGATCTTCGTCCTGGGTTTCCTGTGCGTCCTCGTCCTCCAGATCGCCCTGCTCGCCGCCCTTCGTCGCCGGGGCTCCGTGCCCCCCGCCAGAACAGAAGAATCGCCATGAAGGATTCCGCCCTCCCGTTCGTCGTTCTCGCCGTGGCGGTCGCCGTCGCGGTTGCCGTCCGTTGCCGTTCGCGCGGTCCCCGGGTCGAATCGGTCCGCGCTCCCGACGGCACCGTGACGAAGGTCGTCTTCTATCCCGATTCCTCGGACGGAACGAATTCCGTCCTGACCTTCCGGAACGGCGTGCTGGACGGTCCGATCGTCCGCTACTGCCGCCGTTCGCGCGGTTCCGGACGTTCGACGCAGACCATCGAAACGAGTGGCATCTACCGGCAAGGCGTCCCGTGGGAGGGAACCTTCCTCGGCCACGGGTCGGACGGCGGAACCGACGATTCGCTTTCTTGGCACGGCGGCGACTGGCTCCCCGTGACGTTCGTGACCTATAGCAACGGGATTCCCGTCCGCATCTACGATTCACTTGGCGCGAGCGACTCGCCTCCAGAGGGGTGGAGTCCCGTCCGGTTCCTGTCGGACAGCAACGGCGTTCCAATTCGGACTTCAATCCGAACGGAATCGCAGGAGTGACTTCGTCGCGGAGCCCGGCGGCTCGGCGGGACGCCTCGCCCCACCCCGGCCGCTTCCCGCACCACGGTCGGAGAATGCGGTTTCGCGGGTGGTCCAATGCGATTTCACCGTGCGTGATTTTGACGGCTTTCGGGTCTTCGGAAGCGGAGATTCGCGTGAAAACGAGCCGCGCGACGAGCCGGACGGGCGCATCTCCGCTTCCGGCTTCGCCCGACTCGGCGCAGCCGGATCAAGCCGCCGCCATGCTCCGTGTTTGAAAGAAACACAGAGACCGGCCGGAACGCAGAGGCGCTCCCATTTGCTTCGCGGCATACAGCGGCACTCGGCCGCATGTTCCTTGTTTTGACGGGGCTCCGCCCCGAGCCCAGCCACACGCCGCCCGTTTCTTCCGCTACCTGTCCATCCTGCTAATCCTGCAATCCTGTCGAAA
The DNA here is from genome assembly GCA_946534745.1 of uncultured Verrucomicrobiota bacterium. Lineage (GTDB taxonomy): Bacteria > Verrucomicrobiota > Kiritimatiellia > RFP12 > UBA3636 > UBA3636. Next base: position 2,979 of record CAMNDA010000257.1, read on the forward strand.
ACGAGGAGGGGGGACCAGCGCCTGGCGGAGCAGGGAAACCAAAACCAACCCCATTCCCGACCGGCGAATGACCCGACCTCGATGCGAAGCGGTCTTCTCGGCTTCCGCGTTGACGCTTCGGCTCCCTGCGGTCGCCTCGCTCCGACCTTCGGTCGGCTATGCCTCGCGGTCGCCCGTCGCCTGCGGCTCGGGCTTTGCGCTCGGCATTGGCGGCCGCCGCCTCTGCGTTTACTAAACTCCAGCTCCGGTCCGGAGCATGGGAGAGCCGGAGGCGGAGATGCGCCCGAGCCGGACCTGCGGTTTGCGTCGGGCTCGGGAAACTGCTAGAATCGGCGCCGTTCGCGTCCGTCCGCGCCGGACGCCCCCTCCCCGATCCCGCTTCCCGATGGCGAAACCCGTTTCCGAACAGTTCAACCAGCCGAACGCCTCGTTCGACAACCGCCTGCGCCCGACGAAGTTCGACGACTTCGTCGGCCAGGAGAAGGTGCGCGAGCGCCTGCTGCTCGCGGTCGAGGCCGCGCGCATCCGCGGCGGCGGCGAGGCGCTCGACCACGTCCTGCTCTCCGGCCCGCCCGGGCTCGGCAAGACGACGCTGTGCTACATCCTCGCGCAGGCGATGGGCGTCCAGGTGCACGCGACGAGCGGCCCCGTGATCGACAAGCCCTCGGACCTCGCGGGCATGCTCACGAGCCTCAACCCGGGCGACATCCTCTTCATCGACGAGATCCACCGCCTCCAGACCGCCGTCGAGGAGTACCTCTACTCCGCGATGGAGGACTTCGTCCTCGACATCATGATCGACCAGGGGCCCAACGCCCGCTCGATCCGCCTCGAGCTGCCGCGCTTCACGCTCGTCGGCGCGACGACGCGCTCGGGCCTGCTCTCCGCGCCGCTGCGCTCCCGCTTCGCGATCAACGCGCGCCTCGACTACTACACGCCCGAGGACCTCGCGAAGATCGTGACGCGCTCGGCCGGCATCCTCGGCGTGGAGGTCGACGGCCCCGGCGCGCTCGAGATCGCGCGCCGCTCGCGTGGCACCGCTCGCATCGCGAACAACCTGCTGCGGCGCGTTCGCGACTACGCGCAGGTGCGGGCCGGCGGGAGGATCGACGCCGCCGTCGCCGACAAGGCGCTCGCGATGGAGGGCATCGACCGGACGGGCCTCGACGAGATGGACAAGCGCATCCTCTCGTGCATCTGCGAGGACTTCTCCGGCGGGCCCGTCGGGCTCGGGACGGTCGCCGTCTCGGTCGGCGAGGAGGCCGGCACGATCGAGGAGGTCTACGAGCCCTACCTCATCCAGGAGGGGTACCTGGCGCGCACGCCCCGCGGGCGCGAGGCGACGCCGCTCGCGTTCCAGGCGCTGGGCCTGCAGGCCGGCGGCCGCTCCCGCCAGCCGACGCTCGGCATCTAGCGCGGATCGTCGGCGAGCGAGGCCTCGAACGAGAGCCCCATCCAGGAGATCGACGCCTCGAAGACGCGGCGCTGCGCCGCGAAGAGGAGCGTGCCCCCGCGCGATTCGCCGGGGGCGAGCGTCGCGTGGATCGGATCGATGGACTCGAGCCAGAGGATCCGCGCCGGCTTGCCGTCGACCGTGCAGGCGGCGTCCCAGTCGCCCACGAAGCGCGGCTCGTCGGACTGGTTCTTCACTTCGAAGTCGGCCGCGAACAGCCACGGCGAGCTCTTCGCGGGCTCGTCGTCGGGCCACCGGAAGGTGTCCGCGTCGAGGAAGCGGACGAGGAGCCAGTCCTTCGTCGTGGCCGACCCGCCCGGACGCACGGCCTTCGGTCTCGCGGCAGCGGCCTCGGACTTCTTCGCCTCGGGCGCCGTGGCGGGCTCCGGCCTGGCGCGCTCCGCGAGGAACGCGGTGAGCAGGCGCGAGGCGCCGGCCTCCTCGTCGAGGAAGCCGGTGATGCCGTCGCGGTCCGCGGAGGCGCGGACCGGAAGGTCGGCCGAGTCCCGCTGGCGCGAGATCCGCACCGTCCCCTCGAGGTTGGTGGACAGGATGATGGCGCCGATCGAGCGGGAGCCGTCGCCCACGGCGGCGCGGACGCGGACGGACGCGACGCGGAAGGGGGCCTTGGCGAACTGCCTCGAGAACTGCGCCTTCAGCCGGGTCTCCGCCTCGCCCCGGAGGAGAAACGAGGCCGGGACGGGCGGGTCGGCGGCCAGCCGGTGGATCGCGGCCATCGCGAGGATGGCGGCGGCCGCGCCCTCCGCGATCTGCAGCGCGATCGACCGGACGGGGACGCGTTCGGGACCGCGCACGAGGGTGCCGGCGCGCAGGTCATGGGCGTACTGGCGGTGGTACCGCCACGACGGGGCGTAGTACGCGGGAAGGGCGGGCGCGACGGCGGCGAGGAGGATCGCGGCGGGATAGAGCCAGCGGATCGCGAAGGGGCCGGGCGCGAAGGACGTCGCCGCGCCGAGCAGGTGGAGCGCCAGCACGAGCGCCGCCGCGCGGACGAGCGTCCAGAACGAGGGCAGGAGCTTGCAGAACGCGCGCTTCGAGGATCGGGCGAAGTCGAGGCGGATGCCCTTGTCGCGCGTCACGATCCGGAGGCCGTGCGCGATCTTTCCCGGCGTCGCCTGGAAGCGCGAGGCGCCCCAGGCGGCGTCCCACGCCCAGAACGAGGCGGCGAGCGAGACGAGCCAGAGCGCGAACCGCTCCCACGGCGCGAGCGACGCGCCCGCGACCGAGGCGAGTCCGCCGAGCAGGGACCGCAGGACCCAGGCGCCGAGAAGGACGGGCGGCAGGTCGAGCAGGAACGCGCACGCGCGGACCCACGCGCCCCCGGCGGTGGTGTGCGCGCGAAAGACGAATTCGTCGATGGTCGCGGAGATTTCGTTTTCCATCTCGTTCATGGCGGGCCTTTCTCGTGTGTGTGCGGGGGAGGTCAGGGAGAGGGGGAGGAAATCCATCCGGAGGAGCCATCGGGCAGGAGGACGCGGAGCCAGGCGCCGCGGACCTCGCGGACGCGGACCGCCGTGCCGGCCGGGATCTCGAAGAGGACCTTCGCGCCGGCGGCCGGCGCGAGGCGCGCGGGGGCGAGCGCCGGGATCGCGAGGTGGTCGCCGGGCGCGGCGGCGCCGCCGCCGGCCTCGGGGACGGTGGTCGCGGGAGCGGCCTTGCCCGGCGCCGGCGCCGGGATCGCCGGGACGGGATCCTCCTCGACCGGCGTGCGCTCGACGAAGCGCAGCGCGAACGGGCCCGCGCGGTGCGTCTCGTAGCGCGACGCGGCGGGGTCGAAGACGGAGACCGCGAACGGCGCGGCGGAGACGGCGTTGGTGGAGAGCGGCACGACGACCTGCGAGACGGAGAGGAGGCCGTCGCCCCGCTCCTCCACGCGCGGCGGATACGCCTTGAAGCCGGGGCCGGGGTCCCATGCGACCTCCCTCCCGAGCTCGGCGCCGCGTCCATGCAGGGTCCAGCGCAGCGTGAGGATATCGCCGGGCGCGCACTCCCGGGGCGCGAGCGAGGCGTCGAAGACGAACGACCCGACGGCGTTGCAGAAGTCGGCGGGGCGGCCCTCCTCCGGGAGCGGGCGCGCGACGATGCGGCGCGGATCGGCCGAGGCGGAGAATCCCTCGATCGAATACTGCCGGAAGAATCCGGTATTGCCCGGCCGCGGACGCTGCAGCGTGCCGGAGACCGAGGGCTCGAAGACCGCGGCGCCGGGGGCGAGGAGCGAGACCTCGGACGCCCACGCGCGGCGCCCGGGCGCGGACGGCGCGGCGGGCGCGAACGGGCCGACGTCGATCGACGCGCCGCTTTCGGGGATGCCGCCCACGGAGAGCCGCCCGCCGCCGCCGAGCTCCGCGCCGGCGAGGTCGAGCTCGAGCGTGCAGCGCACGCGCTGCCCGGCCCAGTAGGCGGGCTGGTCGGGATCGAGGCGCAGGCGCAGGCTCGGCTGCGCGGCGCCTTCGGCGCCCCGCGCCGCGCCGGCGAGGAGCGCGAGGAAAAGAAGAGGGAGACGAAGGGAGATTCTCACGACGAGGCCTCCTCTTCGATGGACGGCAGCGGTGCGTCGAGGACGCGCGAGGAGACGGCGACGGAGGTCGCGAGCAGGATGCACGCGAAGAGCGCGAGCGCGGCGAGCGCGCCGGCACCGCCGCGGAGGCGGCGGACGCGGCGCAGGAGAAGCGCGAGCCAGAGCAGCGCCCACGCCGCGGCGAGCGCGGTGCGGCGCGCGGCGAGCGGCGCGAAGGCGGCGAGCTCGGCGAGTCGGCGGCGGGGGGCCGCTCCCCCGAACCCCGGCGAGGCCGCGCCCGGCGTATCCGCCGCGCGCTTCGCCTCGGACTGCGCGAAGGCGGCGGGGGCGGCGAGATCGTGGCGCGCCTCGGGGGCGAGGCCGCCGAGCGAGGCGGCGCGGAGGAAGGCGTCGTAGGCCTCGGCGGGGTGGCCCGCGAGAAGGAGGCACGCGCCGTAGTTGGAGAGCGCGGCGGCGCCGCCGCCCTCGTCGAACGCGGCGCGCCAGTCGCCGGCGGCGGCGAGGAAGTCCTCGGGCGAGGCGGCCTTCGCGGAGGAGGCGCAGGCCTGGCGCCAGCGGAAGCCGGCGGCGCCGGCTTCCGAATGCTGAATGCTGAATGCTGAATGCTGAATGGAAGGGCCGTCCTCGCCCTGCGCGGGAGTCGCCAGGAGCGAGAGGGCGAGGAGGAGGGGGAGGACGCGGAGGGAGGAGAAGAGGGCGGCGAGGCGGTCGCGTCGGGAGCGGACGGCGGCGGCGGGGTCGGCGCCGGGGCGGAACGATTCGTCGAAGAGCTCCTGCAGGAGGCGCGCGATCTCCTCGGACGTGGCGGGGTCGGCGCCGTGGCGCGCGAGGCGTTCGCGGACGTCGCCGGGCGTGAGGCCGGGCAGGTCCTCGCCGAAGCGGTCGCGCAGGAGCCGGCGCACCGCCTCCATCGCCTCCTGCGGCGTCTCGGCGGAGCGGAGGCGCCCGGCGGCGCGGCCTCGCGCGGAGCCGCGGCGCAGCGCGGCGCCGAGGTCGCGGCGACGGCGGACGAGAAGGGCGACGAGGACGACGGTGAAATAGAGGACGGGAGGGATGAGAATGCTGAATGCTGAATGCTGAATGCTGAATGGAGCGGTGGTCGAGGAGGGCGGGGTGAAGCGGAGGGCGGAGGGGAGCGCGGCGGTGGGGACGTCGGGCGGCGGGGCGTCTTCGGGCGCGGCCTCGGCGAAGAGCGCGGCGGCGTCGAACCCCGCCACGGGGTCGACGCGCAGCGGCACGGGCGCGGTGCGGACGGTGCGGTAGGCGCGGGAGGACGTGTCGTAGAACGAGAGCGCGATCGGCGGCACCTCGATCGTGCCGGACTCGAGCGGGCGGATCTGGTAGACGAACGCCGGCGTGCCGTTCGGGGCCTTCGTGCGGCGCGGCTCGCCCCAGCCGCGGAAGCGCGCGGCGAAGACGGGGTCCGCGAAGAGGTCGGGCGCGCGGATCGTGGAGTCGACGAGGTCGCCCTCGAGCGCGAGCGTGAGCTGCAGCGGATCGCCCTGGCGGCAGGACTGCGCGTCGAGCGTCGCCTCGGGCCGCAGCTGCGTCCCGAGCGCGCCGAAGAACGACGCGGGCCGCCCCC
>CAMNDA010000258.1 GCA_946534745.1 uncultured Verrucomicrobiota bacterium
CCGACCCGCGCGACGCGCGCCTGCGCTGCGGCTTCCACGTCGAGGCCGGCGGCTTCGGCCTGCAGATCGACGTCTCGCCCGACTTCCGCGCGCAGGCGCTGCGCTTCGCGATCGAGCGCGTCGACGCGCTCGTCGTGACGCACTGCCACGCGGACCACGTCCTGGGGCTCGACGACATCCGCCGCTTCAACACGCTGCAGGGGTCCTCCATCCCCGTCTACGCGCGCCCCGCGGAGCTGCGCCGCATCCGCCGCATCTTCGGCTACATCTTCCGCCCCTCCGCCCGCGCGCGCCGCGCCCACCTCTACCTCCCGCGCCTCGAGCCGCGCGAGCTCGGCCGCGGGCCGGTCCGGATCGGGCCGTTCCTCGTCCGCGCCCTCGCGATCCCGCACGGGCCCGCGAAGGCGACCGCGCTGGAGGTCTCGCTCGGCGCGAGGCGCGCCGTGTTCGCGTCGGACTGCTCCCGCGTCTCGCCCGCTCTCGCCGCGATGCTGCGCGGCGCGGACCTCGCCTTCCTCGACGGCCTGCGCGACCGCCCGCACGCGGCGCACCTCACGCTCGACGCGGCCGCCGCGGCGCTGCGCGCGGCGGCGCCGCGCCGAGCCCGGCTGATCCACATCGGGCACGACGTGCTCCACGAGGACATCGCGCGCCGCCACGGCCCCGCGGTCCTGCCGACCTTCGACGGCGAGGCGTTCGAGCTCTAGACGCCGAGGACCGCCCGCAGCTCCGCCCACGCGTCACGGGCGCGGAAGCGCGCGAGGCGCTCGTCCTGCCGGCGCAGCACCGCCTCGCGCAGCGCGGGGTCTCCGAGGACGCGGCCGATCGTCTCGGCCATCGCCTCGGGCGCCGTCCCCGGCGCGAAGAGCACGCCCGCGCCGTCGAGCGTCTCCGGGACGGCGCCGGCCGCCCACGCGAAGACGGGCACGCGCCACGCCATCGCCTCCAGCAGCGGCGCGCAGAAGCCCTCGTGGTCGCTCATGCAGACGAACGCGGAGGCTGTCGCGTAGCACGCGCGCAGCTGCGGCGCCGGGATGAAGTCGGTGAAGAGCACGTTCTTCGCGACGAGCGCGTAGGCCGTGCCGAGCAGCAGCGCCTTGTAGGCCTCGGCCCCTCCTCCGCCGCCGGCGACGACGAGCCGCGAGTCCGGCCTCACGCCGCGCTGGAACGCGGAGAAGACGCGCAGGAGGCGGTCGTGGCGCTTGTTGGGGGCGAGGCGCCCCACGAAGAGCAGGTTCGCGAGCGGCGGGTCGGAGAGGCGCGCGCGCATCCCCGGGTCGACCTCGCCCGAGCCGAAGTCCTCCTCGACGAGCAGGGGGAGCACCTTCGGGTCGCGGTAGCCCATCGCGCGCAGCTCCTCCGCGTTGAACGCACTGTCGGCCCAGACGCCGTGCGCCGCGTCCCGGAGCTCCGCGGCCTGGGCGAGCCCGTCGGCGAGGACCTGCGCCGTCGCCGGGCTCAGGCGCTCGAAGAAGCGGGGCGGCGTGACGTTGTGGTAGAGGATGGCCCTGCGGCACGGCAGCGACGGGAAGATCCGGTTGCAGCGGCTTCCGATCGAGAGGTGCAGCAGCGCGACGTCGTCCGGGCGCACCTCGGCGGGGAGCGTCTCGACGTCGCGGACGAGGGAGCGGTCGGAGACGTCCGCCGCGTGGACGGGGCACCGGATGTCGCTCGCGACGCCGTGCGCGGCGCAGAGGTCGCGGACGAGGATCGCCTCGTTGCTGATGGCGTCCCCGCGGCGGAAGCCGGCGACGAGCTGGTGCAGGACCATTCCTATTCTCCTTCCGGGCCCGGCGCGGGGCCCTTGGCGTTGCGGGTCGGGACGGCCGCCCACCAGTACGCGGCCTCCTCGGCGCGCCCGAGCGCCTCGAAGGCGAGCGCGACGTGCGCGGCGATCTCCGCGTCGGGCTCCTTCAGGCGCGAGAGCGCCTTGTGGTAGGCCTCGATCGCGTCCTCGTGCTGGCCGCGCCGGTGAAGGATCCACCCGAGCGTGTCGAGGTAGGCGGGCTCGAGCGGACGCGCGGCGAGCGCCTCGTCGACGAGGTCGAGCGCGCGCTCGAGCGCCTCGCCGCGCTCGGCGAGAAGGTAGGCGAGGTTGTTCAGGAGCGTCGGGTCGCGGCCCGCCTCGGCGAGCCCGCGCTCGAGCGCCTCGAGCGCGCCGGCCGCGTCGCCCGCGCCGTCGCGGGCGGCGGAGAGCGCGCCGTACCATCCGGGCGGCGGCGCCTCGCCGGGGCGGAGCTCCGCCCACGCCGCGCGGGCGCGCTCCAGCAGGTTCGTCGCCGCCGCGGGGTCCTCGTTCGAGGAGAGGACCTGCCCCTCCCACGCGGGGATCGAGTAGCGGAAGACCGGCGCCGGGGGCGCGACGGACTCCACCGCCGCGCGGAACGCGGCCGGGTCGGGCGCGGGCAGCTCGGACGCGAGGACGATCCCGAGCCAGTCGGACGTCGCGGAGAGGTCGCCGGGATCGAGCGCCTGCGCGCGCTCGAGCCATCCGAGCGCGAGGCCCTCGATCCCGGGCGT
>CAMNDA010000259.1 GCA_946534745.1 uncultured Verrucomicrobiota bacterium
CCACGACCTTGGCGGCCTCGGGCGTGCCGTACTTCCACTCGATGCCGGCGTAGATGTCCTCCGTGTTCTCGCGGAAGATCACCATGTCGGTGTTCTCGGGGTGCTTCACCGGCGAGGGGACGCCCTGGAACCAGCGCACGGGGCGCAGGCACACGTAGAGGTCGAGCTCCTGGCGCAGCGCGACGTTGAGCGAGCGGATGCCGCCGCCGACGGGCGTGGTGAGCGGGCCCTTGATGCCGACGAGGAACTCGCGGAAGGCGTCCAGCGTCTCGGCGGGGAGCCACTGGTTCTCGCCGTAGACCTTGAGCGCCTTCTCGCCCGCGAAGACCTCCATCCAGGCGATGGCGCGCGCGCCGCCGTAGGCCTTCTCGACCGCGGCGTCCCAGACGGGGCGCGCGGCGGCGGTGATGTCGGGGCCGGTGCCGTCGCCCTCGATGAACGGGACGATGGGGCGGTCGGGGACGCGGAGACCCTGCGGGGTCATGGCGATCTTGTCGCCGGCGGGAACGGTGATGTGCTGGTAGGGCATGGCTGAAAAGTTTAAAGTTTAAAGTTTGAAGTTTAAAGTGGGGGTTAGTCGACGAAGATCTGGACGAGGGGGTGGGTGGCGCGGACGGCGTCGAGGTAGGGGCGGAGCTCGCCGTAGGGGAGGGCGCCCGGGACGAAGACGAGGAGCGCCTTCATGCCGGCGGGGGCCTTCTCGGCGAGCTTGGCGCGGAAGTCGTCCGCATTGGCGACGGGGAACTCCTTCACGTCGAGGTCGGGCTTGAGGGCGTCGTCCTTCCAGATCTCGCCGATGGCGACGAGCGTCGCGGCGACGGCGCCGTCCTCGCCGCGGGCGAGGCGAAGCTCGCAGGGCTGGGAGTAGCGCGCGGCGCGGTCGCGCCATTCGTCGCGGGGGAGGAGCGCCTGGTAGTAGGGGAAGCCCTCCGGCGGGGCGTCGACGCGGATGCCGGTCTCCTCCGTGTCGACCATGCGCAGCAGCTGGGCGACGGCGCGGAGGTCGGCGAGCGGCGCGGCGTCGTCCCACGAGAAGGAGACGTAGGCGTCCTGCGCGCGGTCCGTGCGGAAGGCGCGGAGGGCCTTGAGCGCCTCGGCGGGCGGGACGGGGTCGGCGCCGTCGATCGAGAAGCCCTCGGGCGAGAGGCGCAGCGCGACGGGCCGCACGCGGCTCGGGGCATCCGCGGGGCGCGCCTCGGGGCGGAACGTGAGGACGGTCGGGAGAATGGCGCGCCTCGGGGCGTTCTCGCCGGCGAGGCAGCTCTGGTAGACCTCGTTCTGCGGGGCGCGGCGGGGGACGTCGAAGAGGGTGACGGGCTCGTTGTAGGAGGGGAGGATCGAGCCGGGGCCGGAGAAGTCGACCGTGTTGGAGACGCCGCCCTCCGTCCAGCCGCCGCCGATCCAGAGGAAGCCCGCGGGCTCGCGCGGCTTCTGGGTGGAGGCCTCCATGAGGAAGCCCTCGGCGGGGACGGCGGGGGCGCCGTCCACCTCGGCCTCGACCTCGAAGCGCTCGCCGCGGGGCCAGAAGCGGTAGGCGGAGAAGTCCGCGGGGAGGCCGGGCGGGACGCCGAGGAACTCGAAGGCGCGGGCGATGTCGGCCGCGAGGGCGAACGTCTGGAAGACCGACTCGTACTCGTGTCCGGAGTTGAGCGTGATGAGAAGGAACTCGGCGATGGCGCCGGGGCGGATGCCGGTCGCGAAGGCGTCGAGGCGGACCGTGCGAGCCTCGCGGTCGGCGAGGACGCCGCGGGCGACGAAGTAGCGGTTCGTGTCGGCGCCGAATTTCTCCTTCGCGGCGGCGAAGGATTCGTCGAGCGCGGCGGAGAGGACGGCCTTTGCGGCGTTCTCCTCGTCCTCGGTCATCGGGTGCCATTCGTCCTCGGAGGATTCCGCGGGCGCGGGTTCGCCCGCGGGCGCGGGCGCGACGGGCGCGACCTCCTCCTGCGCGAGGGCGGCGGCGGCGAAGAGGGACAGGACGGCGGGAAGGAAGGCTTTCATGGGGCCGCGAGTATACCCGAACCCCCCGGCCGCGGCAAGTCCGCCCGCGGCGCGGCGGAGCTCTTTTTTTCGTTTGACAAGCCCCCTCCCTTGGAGTATTCTACCCCGCATCCGAAGACGCACAACGTCCAACACGTCACATCCACGGAGTCCATCCATGCGATCCTTCACCAAAGTCTCCCTGCTCCCCGCCCTCGTGGCCGGAGCCGTCCTCGCTTCCCCGGCGTTCGCCGACCAGGAGGCCCAGAAGCCCGTCTCGTTCGCGCTCAAGGGCGGCGTCACGTTCACTGACAACCGCGACTCGATCGAGGACGGCGCGCTCCGCGCCGGCGTCCCGATGAAGAAGGAGGACCAGTGGTCCTTCTTCATCGCCCCGGTGATCGCGTTCCACCACGAGGTCACGGACTCCGTGAAGTTCGACGCGTCGTACTCGCCCGTCTACCGCTGGTACGACAACTGCCGTCCCGGCTCCGAGAAGAGCAAGCTCGAGCACGCCGTGAAGGCCGACCTCGACCTGATGCTCTCGCCGATCACCGAGCTCAAGCTCTCCGAGACGTTCTGGTTCAGCGGCCAGAAGGACTACTTCTACGGCACGGACTACAGCTACGATCCCTCCCGCCCGAACCGCCTCGGCAACGACTACTACGAGAACCGCCTCCGCGCCTCCATCAAGCAGTCCCTCTCCGAGGGCGGCGACTACGCGAAGGCGTCCGGCCGCTGGCGCATCAAGCGCTATGACGACGACGAGCTGGCCGACTCCTCCGACGAGGACGAGTACGGCGCCCGCCTCGACCTGATGCGCGTCCACTCCAAGCACCTCTCCTACGGCCTCTTCGCCGACTACACCAGCTGGGACCGCTGCACGGACGCCTCGCAGTACCAGGACATGAAGCTCGAGCTCGGCGTGGACTACTTCACGCTCGGCGCGCAGGCGACCTGGGACTTCTACGGCAACGGCGACACCTACCTCTACGGCTCCTTCGGCTGGACGCACGCCGAGTACGAGGCCGACGACATGGACGACCAGGACTGCCCGAGCGCCCAGCTCGAGATGCGCCTCTTCCAGACCAAGCCCACCCAGGTCCTTGCCGGCGTCCGCTATGGTCGCGACTTCTCGGACATCTATCCGTTCTCCTCGCAGCTCGATCTCGCGGGCTACGTCTCGCTCACGCAGTACGTCGGGGCCGACCGCGACCTCTGGTTCAACGCCTCGCTCGAGCTCCGCAACCGCCGGTACGACGTCGACGACGACCTCGATCCGACCGCCTACCGCTACGGCTACGTCGAGGCGCTCAAGAGCGCCAACGGCGGCAAGACCGAGTACGACCGCGACTCCGTCTACCTCCGCCTCGCCGCGAACTACAAGTTCACCGACTGGCTCTCCGGCGCCGCGTTCTACTCCTACGAGAAGGTCGACACCGACAAGATGGTCGGCACGAAGTTCGACGAGAACGTCTTCGGCCTCAGCGCCACCCTCAAGTACTAGTCTCCCCCACCGGAAGAGGCCGCCGCGCACGGGTGCGGCGGCCCCGTCCACGTGACGCCCGCCGGCCGGAAACAGCCCGGCGGGCTCTTTCTTTGAAAGACCGATGAGCAATCCCCTGCCCGCGCCCAACGCCGCCCCCGCGGCCTCCGCCGCCCCCCTTCCGCCCGCCGCGCCGGTCCCCCCGGCCGCGCCGCAGGAGGCCGTCCACTTCCTGGACTACTGGCAGATCCTGTATTCCCGCAAGGAGATCGTCATCATGGTCTCCCTGCTGCTCATCCTCGTCGGCGTCGTCGTGACGACGCGCATGCCGAAGGTCTACTCGGCCACGGCCGTCATCGAGGTCCACCGCGAGACGCCCAACATCGACCTGATGGGCGGATCGAGCGTCCGCTACGATCCGATCTACCTGCGTACGCAGTTCGAGATCATCAAGTCCCGGCCGATCCTCGAGCAGGTCGTGAAGGAGCTCTCGCTCGACCAGGACTTCGGCATGGAGTACGGCTGGAAGAACAACTACTCCGAGAAGGGCGTCACGGAGAAGACGGTCGACCTGCTCCGCCGCCAGACCACGCTCTCCATCTACCGCGACACGGACCTCATTGCGATCGAGGTCCGGCTTGACAAGCCCGACCGCCCCGAAGGAGAGGCGGCCAAGTACGCCGCCAACATCGCCAACACGATCGCCCGCGTCTACCAGGAGCGCGTCGCCGAGGAGGGCCGCAAGCCGATCCTGGACGGCATCGCGCAGCTCGAGAACGACATCCGCGCCATCGAGCGCCAGATCGCCGAGAACGAGGACAAGCTCGCGAGCCTCCGCGTCACCCACGGCGTCACCGTGACGTCCGAGCAGGACTCCGGCACCGCGAGCATCCGCACGCGCGTGCTGGAGCTCACCGTCCGCGCGGACGAGACGCGCATCAAGGCGAGCCTCGCCAAGTCGCGCTTCGACCGCTTCGCCGCCCTCACCGCCGAGAACGCCGTCGCCGCCGCGCCCTATCTGGTGCAGGACCAGTCGCTCTCGCCGCTCCTCGCCCGCAAGAACGACCTCGAGCTGCAGCTCGCCGCGCAGACGAAGGCCGGCCTCGGCCCCAACCACCCCGAGGTGCAGCAGTCCCACTCCCTCCTCGCCAACATCGACCGCCAGATCGAGGAGAAGCTCTCCGCCATCCGCGCCGGCCTCCGCCAGGCGTGGGAGCAGGACCAGCAGGAGGCGGACTACTACGCCGACCTGCTCGCCAAGACGAGCGCCTCCGAGATGCAGATCTCGGCCGGCGTCGCCGTCGAGATGGAGCGCCTCCGCTCCGACCTCGAGACGCTCAAGCTGCGCCGCCGCGACCTGCAGAACCGCATGGACCTGGAGCGCATCAAGCTGGAGATGCCGAAGACCGCGGTCATCCCGCGCGAGGACGCCGTTGTGCCCTCGACGCCGCTGCCCGTCTCGCCGAACTTCGCGCTCAACGTCACGCTCTCCGTCGTCGCCGGCCTCTTCTTCGGCGTCGTGCTCGCGTTCTTCGTCGAGTACCTCGACACGACGGTGAAGACGACCGAGGACGTGGAGAAGTACCTCCAGGCCAACGTCATCGGGCTCATCCCGCAGAAGCTCCGCTCGCTCAACGACCCCAACGCCCGCTTCACGCACTACGAGGTCTACCGCGTCCTGCGGATGAACCTCAAGAACTCCCGCCCGCTCGCGGGCGGCAAGGTCGTGATCTTCACGTCCGCCTCCGCCGGCGAGGGCAAGTCCCTCAACGCGTTCAACCTCGCGTGGGTCTGCGCCGAGTGCGGCGAGAAGGTCCTGCTCATCGACGCCGACCTCTACCACCCGCGCCAGCACCGCACGCTCGGCGTTCCGCTCGAGCCCGGCCTCTGCAACGTCGTCGTCGGCGAGGCCCCCCTCGACGGCACGATCCTCAAGACCGAGCAGGAGAACCTCGACTTCCTCCCCGCCGGCCGCATCGCGAGCACGAGCGTCTTCGGCCTGATGGACACGGAGGAGATGGCGCAGGTCTTCGCGACCGCGCGCGAGCGCTACGACCGCATCATCGTCGATGCGCCGCCGATGATCGGCGTCTCCGACACCTCGCAGCTCGTCCGCCTCGGCGACGGCGTCGCGCTCATCGTCCAGCACCGCAAGTACCCGCGCGCGCTCTGCCGCCGCGCCAAGGAGCGCATCGTCTCGATGGGCGGCAACTTCATCGGCGTCATCCTCAACAACGTCAACGCCGCCCACGGGTCCTCGTCGTACTACTACGAGAACCAGTACTACTACTACTACACGAACGACTCCGGCGAGCGCGTCCGCCGCCGCCGCCGCCGCTCCTCCGAGGGCGGTGAGGGCGAAGAGCACGCCCATCGCCGCCACGGCGACGAGGTCTCCGAAGCCCGTTCGTAGCGCACCCTTCCACCGCCATGACCGCACCCCGCCACTCACTTTTCCTCCTCGCCGCCGCGCTTCTCGCGGGCGGCTGCGCCACGACCGGAACCGACGCCGCCGCCAACCGCAACCCCGCCGCCTGGCGCCCGCCCGTCGCCGACCTGGCCGCCCGCACCGGCTCCGCCGGCGCCCGCCCGCTCCGCGCGGACGACCAGGTCGAGGTCTTCCTCCACATCCCCGCCGGCGACAGGTCGAGCAAGATCGCCGACGTCGTCGACACGTTCGGCGTCATCACGCTTCCGCTCGTCGGCGACGTCAAGGTCGGCGCGCTCACCACGTCCGAGGCCGAAAAGGCCATCGCCGCCGCCTACGTCGACGGCGGCTACTACCAGAAGATCGACGTCACCGTCGTCTGCCAGAGCATGATGCAGGAGCGGCTCTACTACGTCGAGGGATCCGTGAACAAGCGCGGATCCTTCCAGTGGACGGACAACCTCACGCTCCGCAGCGCGATCATCAACGCGGGCGGCGTGAACGACTTCGCCAACCGCATCATCGAGCTCACGCGCGGCGGCGTCACGACGAAGTACAACCTCAACCAGATCGAGCGCGGCACGGTCGAGGACCCGCCCATCCAGCCCGGCGACATCCTCAAGGCCCAGGAGCGCTGGCTCTAGCGGAGGGGCGCGCCGGACATGCCCCTCCCTCCCGCCCCGGTCCGCCGCAACGTGCGCCTCGCGCTCGGCTGCTTCCTCTTCGCGGCCGGGCTCTTCGGGACGGTCCACGCCGCGCGCGCCGCCGTCGCGCAGAGGCTCTACCACGGCGCCAAGCACGGCTTCTTCCGCGACACGCCCCGGGAGGTGCCGCCCGTCGTCGACTACCGCGACCCCGGCGCCGGCGTGGAGCCCGCGCGGTTCGCCGAGGACGTCGCCGAGCTCTCCCGCCGCGCCCGCCGCGCCGCCGAGCTCTATCCCCACAACTACTACTTCCCCGCCTTCGCCGCCCGCGCCGCGCTGATCCAGGCCCGCCAGGCGGGCTCGCGCGCGGAGCTCGACGACGCCGTCCTCGCCGCCCTCTACTTCTCCCGCGAGGCCGCCGCGCTCAACCCCTACGACGCCGAGGCGCGCTACGTACGCGCCGAGGCGCTCGCCGCCGACGGGCAGGTCACGGAGGCGCTCGACCTCTGGCGCCCGATCGTCGAACGCGAGTTCTGGAACGGCGCCAACCACGACGAATACGCGCGGCTTCTCCTCCTCGAGGGATCCCGGCGGAGCCTCGAGCTCGCCGTCCGCGAGAAGCCCCTCGTCGAGGACCCGGCCCTCCGCCGGCGCCTCGAGCGCCTCGGCAAATCCCTCGAAAAGCGCAGGAAATAAGGAACCCACCACCATGTGCGGCATCGCAGGATTCTTCGGCAAGGGCGGCGCGGACAAGGTCCGCGCCATGTGCGACCTCATGGTCCACCGCGGCCCGGACGACTTCGACATGCGCGAGAGCGCCGGCTTCGCC
>CAMNDA010000260.1 GCA_946534745.1 uncultured Verrucomicrobiota bacterium
CTTGAACCCCGCCACGTAGGCGCGGCCGAGGCCGGCCTTGGCGCCGTGGTGCAGGACGTGCAGGCGCGGCTCGCGCGCCGCCATCTCGTCGAGGAGCGCGCCGGTGCCGTCGGGCGAATC
This sequence comes from uncultured Verrucomicrobiota bacterium, assembly GCA_946534745.1. Classification (GTDB taxonomy): domain Bacteria; phylum Verrucomicrobiota; class Kiritimatiellia; order RFP12; family UBA3636; genus UBA3636. The sequence continues at coordinate 121 of CAMNDA010000260.1, forward strand.
GTCGTCGACGAACAGAATCTCCGCCGCCGGGTCCGCGCGGAACACGGCCTCGGAGATCGGGCCGACGTTGTCGCGCTCGTCGTAGGTCGGGATGATGATGAGGGTCTTGCGGTGCATGCCGAATGCCGAATGCTGAATGCTGAATGCTGAATGCTGAATGCTGAATGCTGAATGCTGAATGGGCGGCTGGATCTTTACGCCTTTTGCGCGCGGAGCGCGCCGTAGAGGCGGCCGAGGAGGGCGAGGGAGAAGACGAAGAGGACGGCCTCGGCGACGAAGAGCGAGAGAACGGAGAAGCCGATGGAATCGAACGCGAGGACGAGCGCGGCGCCGAGGATCGCGGGGAGGAGCTCGACGCAGAGCACCGCGGCGAGGTTTCCCTCGACGAGGCGGCGGCTCTCCGCGAGCGCCTCGAGGCCCTTGGCGCCGGTGTCGAGGTAGACCGGGAGCGCGAGCGAGACGGACGCGCCGACGACGAGCGGGGCGGGGACGAAGACGAGCAGCATCGCGAGCCTGCGGAGCCAGGGGGCGAGGGCGGCGATCTCGCCGGGCGCGGCGGCGAAGAGCGCGGCGCACTGGACGGTGCAGAGCCAGCCGAAGAGCGAGACGCCGGCCATGAGCGCGATCGTGAAGCCGAGCGTGAGGAAGAACGGGACGATGCGGGCGCGGTGGCGCGCGTCGAAGATCTCGATCGGGGAGACCGGACGGCCCTTCGCGACGTCGACCGCGGCCGAGGCGAGGCCGACCGTCGTGCCGAGGTTCACGTAGGGGACGCATGCGGTGAAGAACCACAGGACGAAGGCGAGGAAGAGGCGCAGCAGCGCCCCTCCGCCGCGAAGCGCGGCGAGGATGACGGCGCCGGGCGAGACGCGCGCGGGCAGGTCGCCGCGGGGGCGGGAGGCGAGGACGGTGTTGGAATCGGTTTCTTCGTTCATGGCGCGGGGACTCCTTCCGCGCGGGCGCTCCGCGCGGTTTGCATGACGCGCGCCAGTATACCAGACCCGCGCTCCCGGGGCAACCGCCGGGATTCCCGTTTTCGGCGGCCCGTCCTACTCCGCCTCGTGGAAGGCCAGCTCCGAGGCGGCCTGCTCCCAGAGCGTGTTCACGGTCGCGAGCTCCCTCTCGATCTCGGCGAGGCGGCGGGAGGCGTCGGCCGCGGCCGCGGGGTCGGCGCCCGCGGAGAGCGACTCGACGAGCGCGGCCTGCTCCTTCTCGAGCGCGCCGATGCGCTCCTCGGCCGCGGCGACGCGGCGCTTGAGGGACCGCAGCAGCGGCGCGTTGCGCTCGCGCTCGGCGGCGCGCGCGCGGCGCTGCGCCTCGCGCGAGTTCGGGTTCGCCTCGCGCTTCGCGGCGTCCGCCTCGCGCACGGAGGCGGCCGCGGCGGCGGCCTCGCGCTCGACGCGCTCGCGGTAGTCGTCGTAGCCGCCGACGAACTTGCGCACGCCCGTCTCCGCCACCTCGACGATGTTCTGCGCGATGCGGCGCACGAACTCGACGTCGTGCGAGACGACGACGACCGTGCCCTCGTAGGCGACGAGCGCCTCCTCGAGCGCCTTGCGGCCGTTCATGTCGAGGTGCGTGGTGGGCTCGTCGAGGACGAGGAAGTTGGGCTTGCGCGCGTAGATGCGCGCGAAGGCGAGGCGGATCTTCTCGCCGCCGGAGAGGACGCCGGCGTGCTTGAACGCGTCGTCGCCCGAGAAGCCGAACGCGCCCAGGAGCTGCCGCGCCTGCGCCTCGGTCATCGTCTCGTCCTCGCGGCGGACGACGTTGAGGAGCGACCGGTCGTCGGGGATCGTCTCGGCGAACTCCTGCGACATGTAGCCCGGGACGACCTTGTGGCCGATCACGACCTCGCCCTCGCTCGGCGCGCGGACGCCGGCGAAGAGGCGCGTCATCGTGGTCTTGCCGAGGCCGTTGAAGCCGACGATCGCGAGGTGCTCGCCGCGGCCGACGTCGAAGGAGACGTGGCGGAAGATCCAGCGCTCGCCGTCGTAGGTGAAGCCGGCGTCGCGCATGGAGAGGACGGTGGTGCCGCAGTGGTGCCACGCGGGGAGGCGCAGCTTCCCGGCCTCGGAGGCCTGGCGCGGGACGGCGATCGGCTCCATCCGCTCGATCATCTTGATGCGCGACTGGACGAGCGAGGCCTTGTTGGCCTGCGAGCGGAAGGTGTCGACGAAGCGCTGGTACTGCTCGCGGAGGCGGTCCTGGTTGCGCTTGGCGGCGAGGAGCGTGTCGTAGCGCGCCTGGCGCTCGCGCAGGTAGAAGTCGAGCGGGCCGTTGTAGCGCGTCGCGGTCTCGCCGTCGATCTCGATCGTGAGCGTGGTGAGCGTGCGCAGCAGGTACCGGTCGTGGGAGACGAGCAGCAGCGTCCCGCGGAACTCGCGCAGGTAGCGCTGGAGCCATTCGACGGCGGGGAGGTCGAGGTAGTTGGAGGGCTCGTCGAGGAGCAGCAGGTCGGGGCCGCCGGCGAGCGTGCGCACGAGCTCCGCGCGCATCTTCCAGCCGCCGGAGAACTCGGCGAAGGGGCGGTCGAAGTCGGACGGGTGGAAGCCGAGGCCGCAGAGCGCCTTCTTCACGCGGGCGTCGAGATCGTAGCCGCCGCGCGCCTCGAAGCGCGTCTGGAGGTCGCCGATGCGGGAGAGGGCGCGGGCGCGCTCGGGCGAGCCGGCGGGGAGCGCGGCGATGCCGCCCTCGAGGCGGGCGATCTCCTCCTCCATCGCCTTGAGGTCGGCCGAGGCGCGGAGCGAGTAGGAGAGGAGCGTGTCGCCCTCCTCCCATCGCGAGAGCTGCTGGTGGAGGTAGCCGATGGAGGGCTTCTCGCCCTCGAAGAGGATCTCGCCGTGGTCGGGCGAGAGCTCGCCGGTGAGGAGGTTGAAGAAGGTGGACTTGCCGGCGCCGTTGGGGCCGACGATCCCGATGCGCTCCTTCGCGTTGATCTTGACCGTGACGCCGTGCAGCACCCGCTGGGTGCCGAACGAGATGGCGACGTCCTGGAACGCGATCATGGCGGCGCGTGGCGGCTAGGCGCCGGCGCCGGGGGCGGGCGGATCGGAGGGTGCCGCCGGGGCGGGGGAGGGGGTCCAGACCTCGGATTTCGCGCGGTCGCGGGAGCGGTCGGCCCGGTCGCGGCGCGCGAGGGCGTCGAGGATGCCGTTCACGAAGCGGCCGGACTCGGACGTGCCGAAGAACTTCGCCAGGTCCACCGCCTCGTTGATCACGACGGGCGCCGGGGCGGGGTCCGGCGCGAACAATAGCTCGTAGGCGCCGAGGCGCAGGACCGCGCGCTCGACCGACCCGAGGCGGTCCAGCGTCCAGTTGCGCAGGCGCTCCGTGAGCTTCGCGTCGATCGCCGCGCGGTTCGCGAGCGTGCCGCGGACGAGCGCCTCGGCGAAGCCGCGCGAGTGGGCGTCCGGCGGGCCGCCGGGGTCGCCCGGGTCGCGGAGGCGGAGCTGGCCGTTCCAGAACTCGTCGAAGACGCGCTCCAGCGGACGCTCCGCGTCCGGGTTCGCGTCGAGCTCGAAGATCATCTGGAGCGCCCATTCGCGGGCCTGGCGGCGGGAGGACATGACAATGCTGAATGCTGAATGCTGAATGCTGAATGCTGAATGCTGAATGGTCGGCGGACTGGATGATCGTGCGACCGCTAGAGCTGCTTGAAGACGGAGGCCATCTCGATGGCGGCCATGGCGGCGTCCCAGCCCTTGTTGCCCATCTTGGTGCCGGCGCGCTCGATGGCCTGGTCGAGGCTGGCGGCGGCGACGAGGCCGCCGGTGACGGGCTTGTCGTACTGGAGCCCGAGCTGGGTGAGGGAGCGGGCGACCTGCTGCTCGATGAGGTCGGCGTGGGGCGTGGCGCCCTGGATGACGCACCCGAGCGCGAGCACGGCGTCGAACCGGCCGGACTTGAGCAGGCGCTGGACGGCGAGCGGGAGCTCGGACGCGCCGGGGACGCGGACGAACGCGATGTCGCCGGGCTTGGCGCCGTGGCGCAGGAGGCAGTCCTCCGCGCCCTTGAGGAGCTGTTCGGTGAAGAGGCTGTTGAAGCGGCTCACGGCGATGCCGAACTTCATGCCGGCGGCGGAGAGGGTTCCTGCGATTTCTTTCATGGTTGTGTTCCTCAGTTGGCGAGAATGCGGAGGGCGTCGAGATAGCGCTGGCGGGTCTTCTCGACGATGTCGTCGGGGATCTCGGGCGCGGGGGGCTCGTGGTTGAAATGGATGTCGTCGAGCCAGTCGCGGACGAACTGCTTGTCGAGCGAGGGCGGGTTGGAGCCGGTGCGGTAGTCCGCGGCGGGCCAGAAGCGCGAGGAGTCCGGCGTGAGGACCTCGTCGGCGAGCGTCAGCGTGCCGTCCGCGTCGAGGCCGAACTCGAACTTGGTGTCGGCGATGAGGATGCCCTTGGAGCGGCCGTAGTCCG
>CAMNDA010000261.1 GCA_946534745.1 uncultured Verrucomicrobiota bacterium
GTCGGCCCCCGCGACGAGGCACGCCATCGCCTCGCCGTACCCGGCCGCGGCGAGCGCGGCCGGGGCGCGCGCGAGGATCTCGGGCTCGGCGAAGACCGCGGCGGGCGCGGGGCAGGGGAGCTCCGCGGGAAGGCCGGAGGCGTCCGCGAGGCGCGCGCCGGGCGCGGCGAAGGCGGCCGAGGAGGGCGCGGTCGCGAAGACGAGGCACGGGACGGAGCCCAGGTGCGCGGCGCGCTTGCAGAGGTCGGCGAGGGTGCCGCCGCCGACGGCGATCGGGCAGGGCGGAGCCTGCCCGTCAGGACTTCTGGGCGGAGCCTGCCCGTCGGGACTTCTGGGCGGAGCCTGCCCGTCGGGACTGGCCCGGCCAGTGGTCCGGCCCTGCGCCGGCGGGGAGGCGCTCCGGAGCGCGTCCAGGAGGAGTTCGAGCGCGGCGGGCGAAGGGCGCGGCGGGGCGTCGAAGACGAAGGGGCGCGCGGTCGGGACGCCGGCGGCGCGGAAGGCGGCGTGGAGCTCGCGGCCGGCGGCGTTCCACGTGGCGGGGTCGGCGACGAGGAGCGCGGCGCGGCCGGGGCAGAGCTCGCGGAAGCGCTGCGGGGCGCGGACGAGGGCGCCCTCGTCGGCGTCGAGCACGCGCGTGTCGGGGAGGTCGGGGGGCAGGGTCATCGCAGGTCGAGAACGAAGGCGGAGAGGCGCAGCGGACGGTCGGCCGGGGCGCGGACGGGGACGCGCAGGACGGCGCCGTCCGCCACCGCGGCGGGATCGAGCGGAACGGCGAGCGCTTCCGCGCCGTCGGGGCCGAGGAGCGAAACGGACGCGGCGGCGGGCGCCGCCCGGATTCCCGAAAGCGGAAGGACGAGTGTTCCCTCGGCGCCGGGGTCGAGCGCGACGGCGCGGCCGCCGTCCTCCTCGCGCCAGGCGCCGCCGTCCGCATAGGGCGAGCGACCGAGGGAATAGGGGCGGCCGGGCTTCGCGGCGGGGCGCAGGTCGTTGGCGAGGGCCTCGGCGGTCTCGGCGAGGCGCGAGCCGGCGAGCGAGGGGGCGGAGTAGACGAAGAGGATCGCGTCGGCGCCCGCGGCGGCCTCGCGGAACTCGCGGGCGGGCGGCAGCTCGTTGAAGCGCAGGACGACGTTCGACGCGGCGTAGAGGCCGGAGCGCACGAGCGCCTCGCGCAGCTGCTCGCCGAAGCTGTCGCCGACGATGTAGACGCGTTCGGGGCCGGGCGCTCCCGCCGGCGGATCCGGAAAGAAGGCGTGCACGTGCAGGTCGCCGCGCCGGCGGTAGGGCACGGGGACGTTGAGCAGGTGCGCCAGGTCCCGGTCGCGGGGGTCGTCGGGCCCGGGAGCGAGGGCGAAACGGTCCGGCGCCGGCCGCGGAAGCGAGGGCGCGGCGCGTTCGAGGGCCCGGGCCGCGGCATGCGCCGCGAGGGCGACCGTCCAGTGCGTGCCGCCGTAGGGGAAGAACGCGCTCGGCAGGCCGGGTCCGCCGACGAAATCCACGAGGCCGTCGACCGCGGCGAATCCCGTCTGCTCCAAAAGAGAGCGGACGGTGCGGTAGGGCTCCGGATCGGCGTCCTCTTCCTCCGGGCGCTCGGAGAAGGCGAAGTAGCGGTCCGGCGCCCTGTCCCGCAGGACCTCGGCCTTGCTCGGCGCGAGGACGAAGGCGACCGGAGCGCCGGGGCGGATTCCGTCGAGCGCGGCGCGGAGGTTCGCGAGCGCGGCCCGCGTGCGCACGCGGACGCGCGCCGTGCGAATCGGGAGGTTCGTGCGGAAGGCGGCGTCGAGGTAGGGCTTCTCGAAGAGCCAGCCGTCCCGGCCCTGGACGACATGGCCGCCGAAGCCGGAATGGTAGCGGCCGGCCGAGGCGAGGTCGAAGAGTCCGTTCCTGAGGAAGAGCAGCTCCGTGCGGCCGAAGAAGACGTGCTCGAAGTGCTCCGACGCGTCGCGCTGGAAGCGGCCCGAGGCGAGGTTCGCGGGCGTGGGCGGGGGCGGGACGACGTCCGGCGTGTCGAACCCGTGCGCGCCGACGAGCCCGCGCAGGCCCAGCCAGCCCAGGAGCGGCAGCCCGAGCGCGAGCGCGGTCGCGGCGAGGAAGGCGGTTCTGGCGGACGGGCGTCGCATGCGGTCCGAGTCTACCACAGCCTCGCCCGCCGCGCCAGCGCGGGGGTGGCGTTTTTTCCGAAGGCGCGCTAGAATACGGCGCGCAACAACCGACAGAAAGGACCGCCCATGCCGCTCACGCCCCTCGACGACATCTACCGCGAACGCCGCTTCCCCTGGCCGGCCGCCGTCCTCGGCGCGCTCGTCCTCGCGGCCGTCCTCTGGTTCGCGCTCCGTCCCGGGCGCGAAGGGAGGGACGGCGAGGCCGCCGCCACGAACGAGGTCGCTGCCGCCGCCGCGCCGGCAACCGCCGCGCCGGCCGCCGCGTCCGCGCAGCCGGCCGTTCCCGGAGAGCTCTCGGAGGAGGACTTCAGGAAGGCGCTCGCCGACGCGAAGGCGCTCGACGACCAGGGCAGGCTCTACGACGAGCGCGAGCTGCTGCTCGCCGCGCTCGCGAAGGCCGGCTCCGACTTCGCCCCTGCGCTGGAGCGCACGCTCGGCGCGCTCTCGACGCGCATCTACCTCGAGCCGCGCCCGGGGCCCGACAAGGTCGAGTACGTCGTGAAGGGCGGCGACGCCCTCTCCGCCATCGCCTCGCGCTACGTCTGCCCGAAGGAGCTCATCATGGAGGCCAACGGCATCAAGGACCCGACGAAGATCCGCCCCGGACAGCGCCTCGTCTTCCCCGACCATCCCGACTTCGCCGTCCGCGTCTCGAAGTCGCTCAACACGCTCGAGCTCACGCTCGGCGGGAAGTTCTTCAAGAAGTACGTCGTCGGCACCGGCCAGAACGCCAAGACGCCAGCCGGGACGTTCGTCGTGAAGGACAAGATCGAGCACCCCGACTGGTGGAGCGACGGCGGCAAGGTCATCCCCTACGGCGACCCGGCCAACGTCCTCGGCACGCACTGGCTCGCGCTCGAGGCCACGGGCGAGACGCCGCGCGTCTCCGGCTACGGCATCCACGGCACGTGGGACGACACCACGCTCGGCAAACAGTCCAGCGCCGGCTGCGTCCGCATGTCCAACGCCGACGTCCGCGAGCTCTTCCTCTTCCTCCCCCGCCAGACCCCCGTCACCATCGTCGAGTAGGTTCGAAGGTTCTTCTCTGTCATTCAACATTCAGCATTCAGCATTCCGCATTCAGCATTAACCGATGATTGCCTACCTCCACGGAACCCTCGTCGAGAAGCGCCTCGCCCCCTCGCCCGCCGCCGCGGTGATCGACGTCGGCGGCGTCGGCTACGAGGCCTTCGTCCCGCTCTCCACCTTCGACGCGCTCCCGCGCGCCGGCGCCGACTGCCGGCTGCTCGTGCACGACTACGTCCGCGAGGACCAGCACGCGCTCTTCGGCTTCGCGACGGAGGACGAGCGCAACCTCTTCCGGATGCTGCAGGACGTCTCCGGCGTCGGCCCGAAGACCGCGCTCTCTGCTCTCTCCGGCATGCCCGTGCGCCTGCTGAAGGCCGCGCTCGCGGAGGGCGACGCCAAGGCGCTCGCCAAGCTCCCCGGCATCGGCAAGCGCACCGCGGAGCGCATCTGCGTCGAGCTCAAGGGCAAGATCGACCCGCTCGCCGCGGCCGCCGCGCGCGCCGGAGAGCCGGAGGACGCGCTCCCGCAGGCGGTGCGCGACGCCGCCGCGGCGCTCGTCCAGCTCGGCCGCCCCGAGGAGGAGGCCGTCCGCGCCGTGCGCGAGATCGCCGCCCGCCCCGACGCGCCGGCGGACACCGCGGCGATCGTCCGCCTCGCGCTCGCGGGCCGCTAGCCCGCGGCGGCGACCATCGCCTTCAGCGCGGGCGCGGCGGTGAGGCCGACGCGCACGTCCGCCTCGACGCCGTCCTTCAGGACGAGGATCGTCGGGATGGACTGCACGCCGAAGCGCCCCGCGACGGCGGGCGCCTCGTCGACGTTCACCTTGAAGAACTTCGCGCCGGAGCCCTCCAGCTCGAGCGCGACGGACTCGAAGATCGGCCCCTGCATGCGGCACGGGCCGCACCACGGCGCCCAGAAGTCGACGGCGCAGACGCCGCTCGCGACGGCGGAATCGAAGGTTTGCTCGGTGAGGTGCTCGACGGCCATGGTTCGGTGTCTCCTGCGCCGCGCCGCGGGACCATCCCCGCGCGCGACGCCTCCGCATTCTACCCGAAGACGCCCTCCCGCCGCAAGCGCGGTGGCGCGGCGGCCGGTGTGTGTGGTAGACTCCCCCGCCATGACCGACGAAGACCTCCGCCCCCTCCTCAACGACGAGCAGTGGCGGGCCGCCGTCGCGCCGGACGGCCCCCTGCTCATCCTCGCCGCCGCCGGCACCGGCAAGACCCGCACGCTCGTCTACCGCCTCGTCCACCTCATCGGCAGGGGCGTCGATCCCCGCCGCATCCTCCTGCTCACGTTCACCAACCGCGCCGCCCGCGAGATGATCGACCGCACGCGCGAGGCGACCGGGGGCTTCTCCCCCCACTTCTCCAGCGGCACCTTCCACCACTGCGCCAACTGGCTCCTGCGCAAGTACGGCGCCTCCCTCGGCATCGCGCCCGACTTCGCCGTCCTCGACGCCGAGGACCAGCGCGGCATCATGGGCCGCATCCTCAAGGACCGCGGCCACCGCCCCAAGGACCGCGACTTCCCCAAGCGCGAGGTCGTCCTGTCGCTGCTCTCCGGCGCCGTGAACCGCAACCTCGACCCCGCCGACTGGATCGAGCGGAAGGGCCCCGAGTTCTCCGCGCAGGCAGACGAGCTGCTCGCCTGCATGCGCGAATACGACCGCCGCAAGCGCGAGCTCGGCGCGCTCGACTTCGACGACCTGCTCGTCCGGGCGCTGCGCCTGCTGCGCGAGGACGCCCGCGTCCGCGAGCTCGTGCAGGAGCACTTCGAGCACGTCCTCGTCGACGAGTACCAGGACACCAACGCCCTGCAGTCCTCGTTCGTCGACCTCGTCGCCGCCCGCCACCGCAACCTCTCCGTCGTCGGCGACGACTTCCAGTGCATCTACTCCTGGCGCGGCTCGGACTACAACAACATCATGAGCTTCGCCGACCGCTACCCCGACGCGCGCGTCGTCAAGCTCGAGACGAACTACCGCTCGCTCGGCCCGATCCTGGACCTGGCCAACGCCAGCATCCGCAACAACCGCGAGCAGTTCGCCCGCTACGCCAAGGTCCTGCGCCCCGCGCGCGAGTCGGAGGGCGCCCCGCGCCCGCGGCTCGTCGAGGTCCACGACGGCGACGCGCAGGCCGACGAGCTCGTGGACGCCGTCCGCACCGCGCTGCGCCGCGGCTTCCGCCCCTGCGAGATCGCCGTGCTCTACCGCTCGCACTTCCACGCGATGGAGGCGGAGCTGGCGCTCACCAAGCTCGGCATCCCCTACCGCATCACCTCCGGCACCGGCTTCTACGAGCAGAAGCACGTCAAGGACGCCGTCTCGCTCCTGCGCCTCGCCGCGACGCCGGACGACGCGCTCTCGTTCCTGCGGGTGATGGAGCTGCTGCCCGCCGTGGGCGACGCCACCGCCGAGCGCCTCTGGGAGCGGCTC
>CAMNDA010000262.1 GCA_946534745.1 uncultured Verrucomicrobiota bacterium
CGGGGGCGAGGCGCCGCCAGGTCGTTCCGTCCGATGTCGCCTCGACCCACGCCGTCGCGGCGTTCCCCGCGCGCGGCGACGGAACGCACACGACGGTGACCTTGTACGACGGCGGCCGAGCGAGCGCGGCGAGAAGCGCGGGCGGGACGTCGTAGACGCGGCACTCGAGGGGAGCCGCCGCCTCCGGTGGCGGAGTGACGAGTGACGAGTGACGAGTGACGAGTGGCGGCGCGCTCTCCGAGCGCGCCTTGCCCGACTCCGCGGACTCTGCGAACTCCGCGTGAGGGTCCGACTCCGCGATCTCTGCGCTCTCTGCGTGAGATTTGGTCTCTGCGGTCTCTGCGCTCTCTGCGTGAGATTTGGTCTCTGCGCTCTCTGCGTGAGACTTCGACTCCGCGGACTCCGCGAACTCCGCGTGAGACTTCGGCCCCGCGACCCCTGCGTGCAGGGCGAACCCCAGCGCGACGAGCAGCGCGCCGGCGCCGCCGCGCAGGAGCCGCCGCCACGCGCCGCCGTGCGGCTTCGCGTCCTCCGGGCGCCAGCGGTAGCCGGTTCCGCGGATGGTCTCGATCCGCGCGCCGACGGGGCCGAGCTTGCGGCGGAGGGAGACGATCGTCGTGTCGACGGTGCGGTCGCGAACGTTGCCGCCGCCCTCGCCGTGCATCTCGCGCAGGAGCTCGCCGCGCGCGAGGGTGCGGCCGGCGTTGCGGAGGAGCGCGGCGAGCATCAGGCTCTCGACGGGAGAGAGGCCGGCGGGCTCGCCGTCCAGGTAGGCGCGGCCGGACTCCTGCTCGAGGACGAGCGGGCCGCTCTCGAGGCGGTCGGGGGCGGTGCGTGACGAGAGCGCGGCGAAGCGGAAGCGCGCGGCGGCGAGCAGCGCGAAGGCCTCGGGCGCGCAGCGGGCGGCGCAATCGTCGGCGCCGGCGGCGAGGGCGGCGCGGACGGCGGCCGGGCGCAGGTCGGCGGCGAGCAGCACGACAGGCGTGTGGCGGACGCGGTCCCGCGCGCGGACGGCGCGGCAAAGCGCGAGCGCCCCGGAGCCGAAGGCGTCCAGGTCGGCCGCCACGAGGTCGGGGCGCAGGCCGCCCTCGACGAGCGCGAGCGCTGTGGCGGCGTCCGGCGTGCAGACCGCCGAAACGCGCAGCGGGGCGAACGCGTCGCGCGCGGCGTCGCGCCAGGCGGCGTCCGCGACGGCGAGCAGGACGGTGCGGCCGTCGGATTCGGGGAAGCGGAGTGGGGCGGGCTCGTGCATTGCGTCGGGCGGCGTTCGCGCCGTCGAGCCCGAATCCTACCACACACCGTCCTTCCCGCGGAACCCCCCGCCGGACGATTTGACAAATCCCCAACAATTGCGGCGGACGGACGTATGTTTTCAGTTTCTGTCGAACCTTTCCATTTTTGTCAAAAAGTGCTTGCGGGCGGAGGCGGGGCGGGGGTAGAATCCGGGGCCCATGAACGCGAACGAATCCATCGCCGTCCCCCTGCTGCACGACATTTCGACCGCCGTGGCGCGCGAGCGCAACGTCGGGAAGCTCCTCCCGCAGGTGCTCGAGATCGCCGAGAAGCGGCTCGGGATGGTGCGCGGGACGATCGCGCTGCTGGCGGGCGACGAGCTGCGCATCGAGGCCTCGACGCGCACGCTCAACGCCGAGGAGCGCGCGCTCGGGCGCTACCGCATCGGCGAGGGGATCACGGGCCTCGTCGCGAAGACCGGCCGCGCGGAGGTCGTCCCGGACGTCCGCAAGGACCCGCGCTTCCTCAACCGCACGAAGGCGCGCGGCAAGGGCGACGCGGTGTCGTTCGTCTGCGTGCCGCTCGTCCACGGCGGGCAGGTCGTCGGGACTCTCTCGGCCGACCGCGAGATCCGCGCCGGGGCGCGTCCGCTCGAGGAGGCGGTGGAGCTGCTCGGGATCGTCGCGAACGTCGTCGGCGAGGCCGCGAGCGCCTACCGCGCGCAGCGCGCGGAGCGCGAGGCGCTCGTCGAGGAGAACCGCAAGCTGCGCAGCCTCCTCTCGGAGACGCCCGGGCGCCTCATCGGCGACTGCCCGGAGATGCGCGAAGTGTACGCGCAGATCCGCCAGGTCGCGCCGACGGAGGCGACGGTCCTCGTGCGCGGCGCGAGCGGGACGGGCAAGGAGCTCGTCGCGCGCGCGATCCAGTCGCTCTCGCCGCGCAAGGACCGGCCGTTCGTCGTGCTCAACTGCGCCGCGCTCCCGGAGGCGCTGGTGGAGTCGGAGCTCTTCGGCCACGAGCGCGGCGCGTTCACGGACGCGCGCGAGCGCCGCATCGGGCGCGCCGAGGCGGCGGACGGCGGGACGCTCTTCCTCGACGAGATCGGCGACCTCTCGGTCCCGGTGCAGGTGAAACTCCTGCGCTTCCTGCAGGAGCGCACCTTCTCGCGCGTGGGCTCCAACGAGGAGCGGCGCAGCGACGTGCGCTTCATCGCGGCGACGAGCCGCAACCTCGAGGAGATGATGGCGCAGGGGCGCTTCCGCGAGGACCTCTACTACCGCCTGGCGATCTTCCCGATCGCGCTGCCGGACCTCGCGCGGCGCGGCGGCGACGTGGTGCTGCTGGCGCGGCACTTCCTCGAGAAGGCGTGCCTCAAGTACGGCAAGAAGGTCGACCGCTTCTCGCCGCCGGCGCTCGACGCGATGCAGGCCTACGCGTGGCCGGGCAACGTGCGCGAGCTGGAGAACTGCGTCGAGCGCGCGGTCCTCACCGCGCAGGACGGCTGCATCCGCACCTACAACCTCCCGCCCGCGATCCAGGGGCCCGAGTTCGCGGAGGACCCGTTCCGGCCCGACGCGCCGCCGCGCACGCTCGACGAGCAGCTCGACGCGCTCGAGCGCCGCATCCTCGAGGCGGCCCTGCGCCGCCACGGCGGCAACCGTTCCGCCGCCGGCCGCGACCTCGGCGTCTCCCCGCGGATGATGAACTACCGCCTCAAGCGCCTCGGCATCGGCGCCCGCCCCGCGGACGCGTAGCGGACGGGCGCGCCGCCGCCCCGTTTCGTGCGACGGCGTCTGCGTGGTGTAATTCCGTCGTCTCGGCGTCTCGTCGTCTAGCGTCTGGCGTCTGGCGTCTCGCGGCTGGCCCGATGCAAGGCGCTAGACGCCAGACGAAAGCTCACTCTGCGTTCTCTGCGCTCTCTGCGTGGAAGACTCCCCCAGCCTCGCTTCGCTCGGCAGCCCCCTCAGGGAGGGGGCCGGCTTCGCCGGGACGGGTCTCTGCGGTCTCTGCGGTCTCTGCGTGAGATTTCGGCTCTGCGGTCTCTGCGCTCTCTGCGTGAGTTTCTTCCGCCGCGTCCTCCGCGTGGCGGGGAGCGGAAGGCAACGGGGGTCAAGACCTCGAGACGAAGAAAAAGACGAGACGGACGGCGAGCCAGAACAGGCCGAGGACGACGAGCAGGACGAGCGCGGCGAAACAGTTGAACTTCCGTTCTTCCCGGACGAGCCGGCGGACGTCTTCCTGCGTCGGCTTCGGCCGGCCTTCGCGTTCGGCGCGCTCCATGTTGGCGACGAGGTCGCCGATGGTCCGGCAATCCAGGAACTCTTTGTCGGCGAGGCGGCCGCAGGCCATCCCGAGCTGGAGGATTTCGTCCATGAAGCAAGCGGTGTCGTCCTGCGTCGCGAGCAGGGTCTCGAAGGAATCGCCGGGAAGAATCCGGGAAAGGGCTTCGGGCCGGGAGCAGATCGCGCATTCGACGAACACGCGGCGCACTTCGGCGAGCATCCGCGGCACGGGGTCGAGGTCGGGCTTCGTTTCGCGGAGCCGGAGCTGCGCCAGGGCGGCGCTCAAGGAGCGGTCGAAACCGCGCCGATTCCGGTCGGGAATGGGCGCGACTTCGCCCGCCGCGGTGCGGCATTCGAGCTCGTGGACGAGGTCGGGCGGAATCGAGTCGTGGCGAAGCCGTTTGCGAATCCGTTTGTCGAGGAAGGCGCGCCACCAGCACCTGCGGCGGACGATGTCGAGCAGGCGGTAGCGTTCGTCGAGAACGTAGTCGAACAGCTTCGCGGCGGACAACCGGTCGAACGGGACGAACTCGCGGTCCCGGCGCTCGAACATCCGCCCGAAGAAGGTGAACGCCTCCGAATAGAAGAAGACCCTGGACTTCAGGAACGCGCAGCCGGCGTGGCCCCATCTCCTCCGCGGCAGGCGGAACCAGAAGCCGCAGCCCCGAGTGTTGTGGAAGGGTTCATCGTCGAACCGCATCCCGTTCTCCTTCGCGAACCGGCGGGACTTCGCGAGCAGCGAATCCACCGACTCGCCTTCCGCGAAAACCGGCCGGAGAAGGAACTCCTGCTCGCGGAGCCATGCGCTGCATTCGGGAACGAACCGGCGGCGGAGGTCGCGCAGCCACAGATGTCGGCGAAGCCCCCGGGGGAGCCGGCATTGGAGCCACGAGCGGAATCGGGAGCGAAGCGTCAGGGGAGCGAAGCCGAGCACGCGGTCGAGGCCCGGTGCGAGGGCGCCGTCCACCCCCAAATCCATCAGCTCCCATTCCCAGAACCAGTGCACTTCGTGGAAGAGCGCCTCGGGATCGTCCTTGTGCGCGAGCCAGATCGCTTCGACCATCGCGAACGCCCATTTCCGGCCCGACCGCTCGTCCGCCTCGGGCGTCCGGGACGCCTTGCGGCGGATGACGTCCCGCCGCTCGTCGTTGTCGTCCGCCAGACGGAGCGCGACGATGTCGTCCGCGTCGGGACCGTCCGCGTCCAGTTCCCGGAAGCGCAGCTCGGCGTAGTCCTCCGGCAGGAGGAACCCGTGGCGGATTCCCCAGTCGGCGTCGTTCCAGTCCAGAAAACCGGGCCGGGCGGCGAAGCGTTCCAAACAAGGCGTCATGGTCGAAAAGCGGTGCGCGGTTCGGCCGAGTTGCGGAGCTCCTCCAGAGCGGCGAGGGCGGCGGGGACGTCGGCGTCGGGGAGGTCGAGGAAGCCGACTGCGTTGGATGCGTTGGGACGGCGGGGCGGCGGGGAGCCCGGACGGGCGGCAAAATAGACGTTCGCGCGGTTGCGTCCGACGCGTTTCACGACGGGCGGGAAAAGGCGGTCGAAATCGTCCGCGACGGTGTCGTACGGGGAGACGGCGCGGCGGTCGGTGACGAGGAAGAACCGCCGGCTCCACTCGCGGCGGCGCTCCGCCGGGAGATACCATTTTCCCTCGATGACGATGACGACCAGGAGGAGGACCGGCAGCGACAGCGTGACGATGCCGAACAGCCAGCCGAACGGCCAGCCCATTCGGACGAAGAGAAACCGCTCCCTTTCGATGAGCCTCTCGAACGCTTCTCCCGCCGAAGGGTCCTTCGCGAACGCCATCGCGACGATGCCGGCGACGACGACGGCCGCAAGGAAGACCAGCTCCGGCGGGAAGCGGCGGAAGACGGGGCGTCCCATCCAGAGGATCCGCTCGCCCGGCGACAGGGCGGCGAGCAGGCGGCGGCGGGAGTCGTCGGGCAGCCAGTCGGGCAGCGTGCGGGCGGTTTCGCCCGATTCCTCGGCGGGGTCCAGCCCGAGGAGCAGCGCTTCGCAGGCGAGGCCGGATTCCCGCGCGAGGGGGCCGAGGACGACGCGTTCCGGCGTCTGCCAGCGGCGCCGCGGGCGGAGAAGGACGACGAGTCCGAACCACTCCCGCGGGGGATCGGGCTCAAGCGGGACGCAGGATTCGCGGAGGACGCGGACGACGGCGTCGCGGGAGACGGTGCGGAGGCGGCGTCCGACGGCGACGAGGACTCTCCGGTCGGTGACGGCGTAGCGCGTGCGGCGGCGGATGCGCCGCGCCCGGCCCGCTCCGAGGAAGATGAACCCGACAAGCGCGCCCACGAGGCAGAACGCGAAGGCGGCGTCGTCCAGCGTCTCGAGGGGAAGCTCGATCCGGAGCGACGGGTCGGCGCACGGCAGCGTCCATGTGTCGCCCGACAGGCGAAGCCGGTAGGCGGCGAGCGCGAGCCCGATGGCGAGCAGAAGGAGGAGGAATCCGGCGAGGAACCTCGTTCGGAAAACCGGCCCGATGCCGTCGGACGGCGGCGCGGCGGAATCCGGCGCGCCCTCCCAGAGGACGCGTTCGCCGTCTTCGAGCGGCCAGGGGGGAGCGTCTGGTGCGGAGCGGTTCACGGGGAGGATGCTACCGGAACGGCGCGGGGCGCGTCAACCCCTCCGCGGCCCGAAAACGCATTTCCCACACTTTCCCACAATTTCGGAAACCACGCTCCGCGCGGCGCGGCAGGCCGCTCCGCGCCAAGCTCTGCAGCCAATCGCACCGTGCGTAAAACTCGTGCAATCGTCCGCTCTGAAAGCGGCGATTTCAATCAAAATCACGCACGGTGGAATCGAAATCCGACGGTGTCGGAAGGGCGGGCGCGAATCGGGAGGACGGGCGGGGCGGCGAGGGGCCGGACGCGGGAAGGCGCGATTGCTTCCTGCGGGCGGTTGTTGTAGAATCGCCCCTATGCAACGCGCGACGGGAGAACCGCTGTGGATGCGCCTGGGCGAGGCCTTCGATTGGACGTCGCCGCCGCGGCGTCTCGGCATCGCCATCAATCTCGTCGCGGCGACCGTGTTCGCCGTCGTCCTGTTCGAGCGCGTGTCGGACTGGCGGCGGGAAACCGCCCCGGCGCGCTGGCCCGAGGTGCCGTGCGAAATCGTCTCGGCGGAACCCGGCGTCTGGAACGGCGGCGAAAAGGACGGCAAGCGGGCGTTTTTCGTCCGCTACCGCTACGAGGCGGGCGGCCGGACTCGCGAATCGGAGCGGTGGTCGCTGCGGAATCCGGTCGAGGCCCACGAATCGGTCCGCGACGAGGCGGCGCTCTCCGAAGCGTTCCCGGCGGGCGGGCGGGCCGTCTGCCGCGTCGATCCGGACCATCCGGACGAATCGGTCCTCGCGCTCGATCCGCCCGACGCCTGGGTGGTGGCGTGGTCGTGCGCCCTCCTCGGCTGGTTCGTCGCGATGGGGCTCGTTTCCGCGTGGGGCTTCTTCGCCGGCAAGGCCGACTTCCTGCCGGTCGCCGCCGCCGGCGGAATCGTCATCGGGATGCTGCCTCTGGCCGCAGGATGCCTGTTCCGGCTCGCGACGGCCGCGTGGCCGGCCGTGGAGGAAGCCCGGGCGGCCGCGGAGTGGCCGCTCGCGAAGGGCATCGTGCGCGAATGCACGCTCGACGGGGGCCGGCGCGGGCGTCCGTCGGACCCCGATCGGCTCTACGTGAGCTGGGACTACGAGTGGGACGGCGTCCGCCGCGCGGGCGACAACGTCTGCCGCATCCGGACCATCACCCCCGCGACGTTCCGCGGCGACGCGTTCGCGTTCGCGCAGGCGCATCCGGCCGGCGCTCCGATGTCCGTCCGCGTCGATCCGGCCGATCCGTCCTACTCTCGCCTGGACCTGCCGGCCCCGGGTCGCGCGGCCTACGCGTTCGACGCGGCCGTCTGCCAGTATCTCGCCCTCGCCGCGCTCGGAATCATCGGGGTTGCCGCGCCCTTCGTCGCCCTGCGACGGGTTCGGCCCTCCGCGCCCTCCGCGTGAGGCTTCGGCTCCGCGCCCTCCGCGGACTCCGCGTGAGGTTTTGGCTCCGCGCTCTCTGCGTGGGATTCGGGCTCCGCGTGGGAATCACCATCCGTGCATCGAAGTGCCCGACCATCCGTACCGCTCGAGAATGCCGATCAAGTCCCCGACGGAAGTCGCCGCCTTGATCTCGCGCTGGGTCTCTTTCGGAATCGGTCCGTAGGCGCGAAAGTACTTGAAGAACTTCCGCCTGATCTCGTCGAAGGAGAACGAGGGCTGTCTTTCCGCCGGAACCAGGCGGACGACGATGCGATGCACCAAAAGCGGCGTCCATCCCCACAGCACGCCGTAGTTCCGGACCTTTTCCGCGTGGTCGACGAGAAACGCCGCCCCGTTGGAATCGATGACGAGCTTGTTGCGGAACAATCCGACCTTCACCTCGAAGGTCGTCGTCCGCTCCAGGTCCTTTCGCCGGGCGCGAAACTTGAGGTTCAGGCACCCGTTGTTGCAAAAGGTCAGCACGGGGAAGGCGAGGCGCGAAACGGGGTCGTCGATCGCCTTCGAATCGGAGGTTCCCGGAAGGGTAATGTCGAACATTTGAGCGTCTCCAACGGCGTGGCGGGGTGCGGTTCAGCGGGCGGCTATGTCCGGCGAAACCTCACACAATCTGAAACGAAATCTATCTCTGGAATTTTCGCACCTGTTTTCCCGGGATAAACTTCCGATCAAGCGTTTTTCGACTTCCGTTATTTGCCGCCGTATTCTAGTGGAACCGCATTCGATTTGCAAGGAATGTCCGCTTCGTGGCGGGGTGCGCACCCCGCCACGCGCGGCCTAGTGATTGAGGTTCGCGACGAAGAGGTTCTCGAAGCCGGCGGCGCGGAGGCGGAGGATGGCGTTGGTGAGGGAGGCGAAGGTGGCGTCGGGGTCGGCGAAGAGCTGGACGGGGAGCGCGGCGTCGGCGGACGAGGGCTCGTAGGGCGTTTCGGGCGGCGGGGCGACTTCGCGGTCGGGACGGCGCCCGCGCCGCCAGGCGTCGAAGTCGACGATCCGGCGCTCGGCGCGCAGGATGCCGTCCGCTGCGACGCGGGCCGCGAGGTAGGGCGCGCCGTCGGGCAGGTGGATGTCGCGGTAGAGGTTGTAGAAGGGCTCGAT
>CAMNDA010000263.1 GCA_946534745.1 uncultured Verrucomicrobiota bacterium
CCCCGCCGCGCGCGCGGACGAGGCGCGGACCCTGCTCTTCGCGATGGCCGAGTTCGGCGCCGACGACCCCGCCACGCGCGCGGCGGCCTTCGCGCGCGGGCTTGAGGCGCTGCCAGCCGCGTTCGGGCGGCTCCCTGCCGAGCCGGCGCCGCCGCTCTCCCCCGACGCCCTCGGCGACGCGCTCGACCGCCTGCGCGACCTGCCGCCCGCGGCCAAGCAGGGGCTCCTCGACGCCTGCCGCGCGGTCGTCCTCGCCGACGGCCGCACGACGGCCGACGAGGACCACGCCCTCTTCGCCGTCGCCGACACCCTCGACGCGACGGGCTGGACGCCCGCGGGGTTGCCCGGCGGAGACGGGGTGTGCTAGAATGCGCGCCATGCCGACGGACGAAGGAAAGAAGGGCGAAAAGGCGCTGCGCTGGCTGCTCGGGGCGGCGGCGGCGGTCGTCGTGATCGGCGGCCTGCACGCGGCGGCCGGCCTCGTCACGCGCGTTCTTCTCATCGCGTTCGTGGCGATCCTGGTCTCGCCGGTCTACTACTTCCTCGTCCGCCGGCGCGTTCCCGCGTGGGCCGCCGTCGCGATGATCGTCGTCGCGATGGCGGGCGTCTGCGGCTACGGCCTCGGCTACGCCATCCCGCGCGCGGTGATCAACTTCTCCAAGTCGCTCCCCCGGTACCACGACCAGATCGTCCGGGCCGCCGGCGAGGCGGCGGGCTGGATGGAGGAGAACGACGTCCCGTTCCACAAGGAGGACCTCGTCGCCCTGATCCCGGACAAGGCCGAGCTCATCCGCGCCGGCCGCCGGACCGCCACGTGGACGATCTCGGTGACCGGCGACATCGTCCTGATGCTGGTCATCGTCGGCTTTTTGATCGCCGACCTGCCGCGCCTGCCGCGGATGCAGCATCTGCCGTTCATGACGGAGTCGCGCTGGCGGATTGTCGTCGGGTTCGTCCACGACGTCCGCCGCTACCTGGGCATCAAGACGGTCGTCTCGGCCGCGACGGGCCTCTGCATCTGGGCCGGCGTCCGCGTCGCGGGGATCGACCCATCGGCCTCGCTGCTGCTCGCGCTGGCGGCGTTCCTGCTCAACTTCGTCCCGGCGATCGGCTCGGTGATCGCCGCCGTCCCGGGCATCGCGATCGCGCTGAGCGCCTCCGGAACCGGCACCGCCGCCGCGCTCGCGGTCTGGTACCTCGTCGTGAACCAGATCATCGGCAACATCCTCGAGCCCCGCTTCATGGGCAGCGGCTTCGGCGTCTCGCCCGCGGTGGTGATGATCTCCGTCCTCTTCTGGGGCTGGGTCCTCGGGCCGGTCGGGATGCTCTTCGCCGTCCCGCTCACGATGGCCGTCCGCGGCACCCTCGTCTCCCGCCACCCGGCCGGCGACATCCGCTAGGAGCCGGCCGCCATGCACCGTTCCGCCCGATCGATCGTTCCGGCGCTGTGCGCCGCCGCCCTCGCGGCCGCGGGCGCGGCCGCCGCGGAGACGGAGTTCGTCACGGTCTCCGGCGACGCCCTGCGCGCCGGGGACCGGCCCTGCGCTTTCGCCTGCGCCGCCGGAATCCGGCTGCCCGAACCCGACGCCACGGCCGGAACCAACGCGCTCGACGAGGCCCGCGCCGCCGCGCGCCTCCTCGCGCGCGACCTCGCCCTCGCCGGATTCAACATGGTGCGCCTGCCCGACCTCGCCGTCCCGCGCGCGGGGGACCCCGCCACGGAGGCGCGGCTCGCGGTGCAGGACGAGTTCGTCGCCGCGTGCAAGGACGAGGGCGTCCGCATCTGGGCCGAGGCCCTGCACCCCGTACTCGACTTCGCGCCCTCCCCGGCCGACGCCGACGCGCTCGACGACCCCGCCACGCGCGAGGCCTGGCGGGAGGCGGTCGCGGACACGAACTTCCCCGCCGCGTCGCTCCTCCTCGCCGCGCCGTGGGACCCGCGGCTCGAGATCCTCGTCCAGCGCCGGCTGCGCGACTGGGCCCGCGCCTTCAACCCGCGCACCGGCCTGCGCCGCTGCGACGACCCGGCCTACGCGCTCTTCAGCTTCTCCACGCTCTGGTGGGAGGACCTGGACGCCGACGCCCTCCCCGAACTTCCGCCCTTCCTCGCGCGCGGCCTCGCCGACGCCTGGAACGACTGGCTCTACGAGCGCTACGGCACCGACCTGGCGCTTCGGGAGCGCTTCCCGCTCGAGCCCGGCGAGTCGCTCGAGGCCGGCACCGTCGCCTTCCCGCCGCCCGAACGCGACCCCGCCTCCCCCAGGACCCGCGCGCAGCGCGCGTTCCTGCACCGCCTCTCCACGGACCACCTCGCGCGCCTCCTCTCCCCGTTCTCCGCCTTCGGCCAGGCCGCCCGCACCGCGCCGCGCCTCGTCCGCCACGGCGGCCCGGAGCCGGTTCTCGCCGGCCTCTCCACCATCGGGCTCGCGCACGACATCGGAACCGGCACCCGGCTGCGCGAGACGCCGCCGGAGGGCCTCCCCCTGGTCGTCGACGCCACCGCCCGCCCCCCGGACCTGCCGCTCCATGCCGCGCATCTCGCCGCCGCCGCGGGGGCGGACGTCTTCGTCGTACCCGCGGGCGCC
>CAMNDA010000264.1 GCA_946534745.1 uncultured Verrucomicrobiota bacterium
CCTCGAGCGCGAGCGAGACGAGCCCCGCCTCCGTGAGCTCGTCGCCCTTCTCCGCGAGGCGCACGGCGGCGACGACGCTGCGCAGCGTGGCGGCCTCCTTCGCGGCGTCCGCGCCGCCCTTCGCCTCGAGGACGGAGGCGAGGATCGCGTAGGAGCGGATGCGGTCGCCGGGGGGCGTCTCGCCGTCGGTGGGGTCGATCTTCAGCGCGAGGCGCGCGGCCTCCTCGGCCTCTTCGAGGCGGCCGGCGCGGCGCAGCGCCTCGGCCTTCCACTGGACGGGCCGCTCCTCCCAGGGCACGAGCGCGTGCAGGCGGTCGGCCAGCGCGAGGAACTCCTCCGCCGGGAGGCGTTCGAGGAGCAGCTCCCACGGCCAGTCGCGGCGGTAGCCGTCGGCGACCTCGACGGCGTGGCGGGCGACGCGCACCGCGTCGTCCGTGCGGCCGGCGCCGTCGAGCGCGAGGGCGAGGAGGCGCGGGGCGTCCCGGAACCCGCGGAGCCCGGCGGCGTCGGCGACGCCCCAGAACGGGACGCGCTCGAACAGGGCGAGCGCGTCGGCGGGGCGGCCGGCGTCGAGGTAGAGTTCCGCGAGCGCGCCGAGGTTCTCCACGAGGCTCCAGTGGCTGCCGTATCCCCGGCGGACCGGGAGCCCGTCGGGGGTCTCCCCGAGCTTGCGGACGAGCGCGCGGACGTTCTCCGCGTAGAGCGCCTGCGCCTCGGCGGCGCGCCCGGCGCGGGCGAGCAGCTCCGCCACCTCGGCCGACGAGCTCTCGGAGAGGTCTTCGTCGGCACCGCCGGCGCCGTCGGCCGCCTCCCCGGCGCGCAGGAGCGCGAGGGCCTCGTCGAAGCGGTTCGTCTCGCCGGCGGCGAGCATCGCCCCGGCGTAGTCGAGCAGCGGGTCGCTTCCGGTGCGGCCGGCGCAGGCGCGCCGTTCGGCGGGCGGGCGCTCCGCCAGGCGGCGGGCGGCCGCGGCGGCGGCGTCGAAGCGGGCGGCGGCGAGGGCCGCGGCGAGGCGCCCGCGGTCGAGGGCGGCGAGGAGGCGCGGGTCCGCGTCCGGGGCGGACCCGAGGCGCCCGGCCAGCGCGTCGAGGCGCGCGGCGGAGGCGTCGTCCGCGGGCGGGGCGGCGCGGACGAAGAGATCCAGCGCCTTCTCCGTCGCGGGCGCGGCGGGCGGCAGCGCGCGGCGCTCGACGAAGTCCGCGATCGCGGCCGGATCGGCGGGACTGCGGAAGGACCGGAAGAAGGGGTCGCCGGAGCGGAACGCCAGCGAGGCGGCGGCGAGCGCCACGGCGGGGCGGAGCGCCTCGGGCAGCGCCGCGTCGAGGCGGGCGTCGGCGTCCGCGACGCGCCCGGCCGCGAGGTCCCGCCCGCAGAGCGTGGCGACCGCGCGCAGGTAGGCGTCCGGTTCGGGCGCCGACTGAACCGTCTTCCTCTGTCCGCCGAAGTGGCGGATCTCCTGGAACGACGCCCAGCCCTCGGAGAGCAGGGCGTCGGGCCCGAGGGCGGCCAGGCGCGCGAAGCGTTCCGCCCACGCGTCCGGCGCGCCGCGCGCGGCCGCGCGCTCGGCGAAGTAGGCGAGGCCGTCCGGCGTCGTGTCCGCGAACGACCACGCGACCGCCGTGGCGGGGGCGTTCGTGCCGGCGGCGCGGACGATCGCGCGGTAGCGGGCGCGCACCGCGTCGGTGCCGAGCATCCAGGGGATGTTGCGCGAGGAGACGAGCGTCGCGAGCGTTTCGTCCGGAAGCTCCAGGTCCTCGTCCGTCACGATGGGGTCTTCGGACCATTGCTCGCAGGCCGCGAGGCGCCGGGCGAACGCCTCGGCCGGGGTTTCGTCCGGGTCCGTGGGGAGCAGGGCGGAGAAGCGGACAACGCCGTTCGCGCGGGGGCGCCGCAGGCGGTCGCGGCCGAAGACGGCCTTGCGCAGCGCCTTGTACTCGGGCCCGTGTGCGGCCCCGGGCGCGACGCGCAGCGCGCGGAGCGCGTTGGACGACGCGGCCGCGTCGCCGGAGAGCCGGGCCAGGCTGAGGCGCAGCGCCGAGAGCGCGGGCGGCTGGTTCGTCGGATCCGCGGCCGCGGCGCGCGCGTCGAGCGCATCGCGCATCGCGGGCCAGCGCGAGGGCGGCGGCAGCGCGGCGACGAGATGCATCACGACGGTCGGCAGCGCGCGGGCGTGCATCCAGACATGATCCGGGTCCGGGTCGAGCGGATCGGAGAAGCCGAACGCCTCCGCGCGCTCCGCCAGCCCGAGCCAGCGCGCCGCGCGCAGGTCGGGGTCGCGCCGCGCGGGGCCGTCGGCGCGCAGCGCCTCGATTTCTTCGATGAGGTCGCGCGGGTCGTCCGTCGGGGCGGCGGGTTCCGGCAGCGCCGCGGCGAACGAGCCGACGAGCTCGTCCGCGCCGAGCAGTTCGCCGGCGGGCGAGGCGGCGGAGGAGGCGCCGTCCGACGCGGCGGCGTTCGCGGCGAGCGCGAAAAGGGCGAGGAGGGGGAGCGTGCGTTTCATGGTTGGTTCGGGGGTTGGAGAATGGGCGGCCTTGCGCGGCGTGGCGGGGTTCCGCCACGCCGGCTGCGGCCGGGTGGGGCGGCTTCGCCGCTCGCGGGCAAGAGGGTTCACAAGGCGGGCTCCTCCGCGCCCTCCGCGAACTCCGCATGGGGTTCGGGCTCTGCGTTCTCTGCGCTCTCTGCGTGGAATTCCAACTCCGCGCCCTCCGCGGACTCCGCGTGGGATTCATCCGCGGCCGGGCTCGGCGTGGCGGGGCCGAGGAAGAAGTCGCGCGAGACGTCTTCGTCGCGGGCGCGACGGGCCGGGAGGACGAGCCGGAATCCGGGCAGGGTCTGCGCGGGGAGGACCCGCGTCCCGGGTTCGGGCTTGTCGGGGAAGGCTCCGTCGTTCACCGCCTCGACGATCTGGCCGACGGTGATCTTGTCCGCGTCGCCGAAGCGGGCACGGAATTCGGCGTCGGACTCCGCGGCGGCTTCGTCCGGGTCGCGGAGCGCGGAGACGGTTTCCTCGGGGATGTCGAGCGGGCCGGGCTCGTAGACGAGCGGCGCGCCGGTTCGCGCGGCGCGCGGGACCGCCGGGAGGTATTCCGGGACGAGCGCGTCGAGCGAGGGCGGAAGCGCCCCGCCGTGCGCGCGGCGGTAGCGCTCGACGGCGACGGCGGCGCGGACGAAGGAGGCGTGGTCCCACGTGGCGACGACGGTGTCGAGCATTCCCGCAAGGGTGAACGACACCATCCTCGAAAGCGGCGGCAGGGACGCGCCGCGGGCGACTTCGTCCTCGCGCAGGCGGTCGATCGCCTCGCCGACGGCGGCGTCCGGCCCCGCCCGGAGGATGGCGTCCGCGGCCTTCCACGAGACGGCCGAGTCGCGGTAGCGCGCGCGGCGCTCCGCGGCGAGCCACCAGTCGGGGACGCCGCAGCCGCGCGTCGCGGCGGAGAGTTCCCCGAAGTATTTCCGGGCGAAGCCCTCGAAGACTTTCTCCAGCCAGCACGTCTCCCAGTCGATGGCCGTCCGGAGGCGGTCGCCGGCGGCCGCGGCCGCCTCCGCCGCCGCGCGCTCCAGCGCGAGCAGGTCCTCCTCGCTCCAGAGGTCGATCCGCTCCGAGACGAGGCCGAAGGCCATTTGGCGGAGGCTGGCGGCCAGCAGGTAGTCGATGATCAGGGCGTCGTCCTCGACGAGTTCGGCGGCGTTTTCGAGCCGGCGGAGGGCTTCCGAGCCGGCGGAGGCGTCGCCGGCGGCCATCGACAGTCGGGCGCGCGTGGCCAGCGCTTTCATCACGCGGAAGACCTCGATCACGCGCGGCTCCCGGTAGGGGAACTCGCCTTCCACGGCCGTCTCTTCGAACGACGCCGGACCGGGCAGGCAGGAGCGGTATCCGGGTTCCGACATCGCCTCGGCCGCGGCGACGAGACTGGTGTGGGAGGCGAACCACGCGGCGGCGGCGGCGAGCTCGTCCGGCTGGTACGGGTGGCGGCGCTCTCCGCCGTCCGCGCGTTCGAACATCTGCCGCAGTTCCTGCAGGGAGGC
Organism: uncultured Verrucomicrobiota bacterium; assembly: GCA_946534745.1. Lineage (GTDB taxonomy): Bacteria > Verrucomicrobiota > Kiritimatiellia > RFP12 > UBA3636 > UBA3636. The sequence continues at coordinate 4,024 of CAMNDA010000264.1, forward strand.
CTTCTCCGCCTCGATCGCTTCGGGGTCGAGCGCGGCGACGGGGTCGTCGGCCTCCGCGACGGGCGGGCGGCCGGGATAGAGCGATTCCGGATCGACCGCGGAGCCGATCGCCGCGCGCAGTTCGGCGAAGGCGGCGTCCGCCTCGCGCCGGACGCGGGCGAGGTGAAGCGCGGGCTGCGTCGCGAGCGAGACGAGGAAGACGGCGGCGAACGCCCAGGCGAGCGCGCGGTGCGGAAGCGAACTCCCGTCGAGCGCGCGGAGCGAAGCGAGGACGAGCGCCGCGCCGGCAGCGGCGGTCGCGAACAGCGGCCAGAAGACGGGCGCGCCGGCGAAGCGTCCGGCGAGGGCGAGCGCGGTGGCGGCGAGGAAGACGCCCCCGCCCCACGCCGCGAGGCGCGCGGCGGCGGCGTTGCCGGCGCGGCGGGCCGCGGGCAAGAGCGCGGCGAGGGGCCAGAGCCCGGTCGCGGCGGCGGCGAGCGCCCACGCGATGGCGGCGAACCACGAAATGCGGAACGCGCCGCGCAGCAGGCGCGCGAGGCCGGCGGCGACCAGGACGAACGACAAGGCGAGAATCGCGTATCCCGCCCAGGCGAGCGCCTCGTGGAACTCGAGGGGCCAGCGGCGGCCGGAAAAGAAGACCCACCAGAGGACGAGGTGGGCGCAGAGCGCGAGAGCGGACGGGACGAAGAGCCCGAGCGCGACGGAGAAGGCGGGTGTGCGGGTGGATTTCATGTTCGTTCGCGGGAGGGGGCTGGGAGACGGGAAATGCTGAATGCTGAGTGCTGAATGCGGGGGCGGGGCTAGTCGTCGAAAAGCGCGTCTTCGCCGGAGGGCTCGGGGGCGGCGGGGGCCATCGCGCGCGAAACGCCGAGCATCGCGAGCGAAACCCAGGCGCGCAGTTCGGCGGGGTCGAACGCGAAGAGGCCGACGGGCGCGCCGTCGCGCACGCCGGCGTCCCACCGGAAGCGGCCGCCCCGCGGAAGCGCGGCCGCGGCGTCCCCGAGCGCGGGCGAGAGCGCGAACCGGGCGAAGTCGACCAGATGCGCCTGCACGCAGGCGACGCGCTTCGCGCCCGACACGAAACGCTCCAGCGCCGCGCCGTCCGGCGGACGCTCCCCGGTCGGCGCGGGAAGCGGCGAGCCGGCGGGTCCGACGGCAGAGACGAGCCTCTCGCCCGTTCCGGGGCCAGCGACGCGGCGGACTTCGCCGCGGAGTCCGTCCGGGCCGAAGAATCGGCGCATCGCCGCGAGGGGGCCGGTCGCGTCCGGGCCGGAGGGCTCCTCCCCGTCCGCCCAGGGACGGCAGCCGAACTCCCACCCGTCGTCGGTCTGCCGGAACGCGAAGGCGTTCGTCGCGGAACCGACCCACATCTCGACCGGAACGTCCCGGCCGTCCGCCTCCTCGCGCCAGCGCGCGCGGAGCCGGTCCACCGCGGCGGAATCGCGGAACGCGGTCTCGGCGACGCTTTCCAGCGCACCTCCGGGCGCGAGCGCGGCGAAGCCGGACGCGGCGCCGGCCGACCGGAGGAGCGCGAGGGATTCCTCCGCTCGTTCGATCGCCTCCCGCGCCGAGCGTTCGGCGCGCGCGATCTCCTCCGGGTCCGCGCCGCGGCGCCGGAGGGCGAAGGCCACGTTCTGCGCGTAGTTCGTGGCCGTGAGCGCGAAGAAGGACCCGGCGAACCCGCCGAAGACGGTCCCGAGGTCCGACACCGCGAAGGCGAAGAGCGCGTCGTCGCGCCAGATCGACGCGGCGGGGTCGAGCGCGGGCGCGGCGGCGAGGGCCGCGAAGGCGCCGGCCGAGGATTCGGCCGGCGTCGCGGCGAGCGGAACGAAGAGCCCCGCGGAGGCGTCGAACGCCGCCCCGAACGAAACGGTTTCGAGCGGGGCCAGCGACGGGCCCGGGACGCCGGGCCCCCAGGCGAGCTCCCGCTCGATCGTCCGCAGCGCTTCGCCGCGGACCGTCGCCTCGAGCGCGGCGCCCGGGAAGCGCGGCGCGGCGGCGGCGGCGAGGAGCGCGTCGGCGAAGGCGAGGCGTTCGCGGGGATGGGCGAAGACGTTGTAGCCGTCGCGGTGGAGCATCGCCGTTCCGTTCCCTTCGGCGCCGGGCTGCCGCCAGACGCCGTCCGCTCCGCGTTCGGGCGTCGCGCCGCCGAACGCGGCGGCGAGCCGTTCCGCGGACGGCTCCGGCCCCGGAACGGCGACCGCCA
>CAMNDA010000265.1 GCA_946534745.1 uncultured Verrucomicrobiota bacterium
CCCGGCCGCGTTTTCGGACGGACGGGGAATCGCGGTTCACGCAACGCCGAGGCGGCGGAGGGCGGCGAGCACGGCGTCGGCCATGCGGCGGAAGCCGAGGTCGTTCGGGTGGATGCTGTCCACGGAGCAGTCGTCGCGGTTCGCGCGGCCGAAGAGCCGTGCGCCGTCGAGGAAGGCGACGCGGCGGTCGCCCCGCGCCCGGGCATGGCGGACGGTCGCCCGCACGATGCGGCGGCGCTCGGCGATTTCGGCGGTGTCGTCGAACCAGACGTTCGGGCGCGAGAGAACGAGGATCGGCCAGTCGGGCCGCGCCTCGCGGACGATCCGGTAGATTCTAGCCCGTTGCGCGGCCGCCGCGCAAGGGGAGGATCCGCCACACGGCTGCGAAGCCGGCGAGCGCGAGGAGGAGGACGGCGCGGAAGTAGCCGCGGTAGGCCTCGAGCGCCTCCGGGCCGGGCGCGGGGGTCGCGGCGGCGCGGGGCAGCAGCAGGAAGGAGAGGACGAGCCCCGCCGCGCCGGCGACGAGCCCGGTCGCGAGGTAGAGCGCGGTCGAGGCGGAGACGACGAGCCGCGGCTCGACGGCGGAGACGGCGTAGTGCAGCGTCGCCGTCTCGTTGAGCGCCTTGGCGACGCCGAGCGCGAAGAAAACCGCGAGCAGCGCCGCGACCGTCCCGGCCGGCGCGGCGGCGGCCGAGGCGTCCGGCAGGAGCGCCCACGCGGCGGCGGCGGCGGCGAGCAGCCCGTAGGCGCCCACGAGCTCCAGGCGCGGGCCGATGCGGCGGGCGATCGCGCCGTTGGCCCACGAGCCGAGGCCGCCGGCGAGCAGCGAGGCGGCGGAGAACGCCATCGCCTGCAGGTCGCTCGCGCCGTAGCCGCGCTTGAGGATCACGACGGAGGTCGGGAAGACCAGCGCGTAGAGCAGGTTCACGGCCGCCGCGCCCGCGACGAGGCGGCGGTAGGGCCGGTGCGCCGCGAGCGCGCGCAGGTCGGCGAGGACCGGCTGGCGCGCGCCGTCGCGCAGCGCCTCCGTCTCGTGGGCGCGGAAGAGGAACGCGGCGGACCAGACGCCGAGCGCGGCGCCGGCGGCGACGATGGCGGCGAGGCGCCCGATCGACTCCCCGCCGCGCAGCGCGAGGAGGACGGCCGGACAGCCGAGGCCGAGCCCGGCGTAGAACAGCGCGCCGACGCGCCCGAGCGCGCCGGCGCGCTCCGCCGGGCCCGCGGATTCGCCGACGAGCGGGCCGTAGAGGACGACGCCCGCCGAGCGGCAGGCGTAGAAGCCGGCCGCGCCGAGCAGGACCGTCGCCGAGACGAGCCCCGGGCGCCCCGCGCCCCAGAGCGCGGCCGCCGGGACGAGCAGCGCGAAGGCGTTGCGCAGCGCCCAGAACGCGCCGCCCGCGCGCGCCGCGCCCCAGCGCCCGGCGGCGAGGCGCCCGAGCGGCATCGCCGCGAAGCCGGCGTAGAAGAGCGTCCCGCCGAACGCGGCGCAGACGGCGTCCGGGCAGCCGAGCCGGACGGCGACGAGGACCATCACGGTCTCCCCGACGCCGGCGAAGGAGAGGCCGTTCACGAGGTTGTAGAGCGCGAGGCGCCGGAGCGACGTGCGGCATTCGGCGGGTGTGAGAGGTCGGGGGAAAATCATGGTGCGGCGGGGCGCCTGCGGAAGACGCGGACGTAGTCGACCGCGAACTCGACCGGATACGTGAGCTCGCTTTCGACGTGGTCGGGGCGCATCCGGTAGTGGAAGAGGGCGAGGAGGACGAACATCTCGCGCTGCGGCGTCGGGCCGACGTAGTCCGCGACGACGCGTCCGTCGAGCCGCCAGCGCGCGCGGCCCTCCTCCCACTCCAGCGACCAGACGTGGAAGGCGTTGTCCGGGTCCGGCTCCTGGAGGCGCCAGTGGCCCGCGTCGGTGTAGTAGCAGTGCATCTGCGCGCGGAGGGCGTCCGGCGGGTCGCCCCACGCCTCGAACACGTCGAACTCCAGCGCGCCCTCGGCCTTGTTCGGGCGGCCGTCGGGCGTGAACTCCTGGTGGAGCGGGTCGACCTGGTGGAGCCAGAAGGCGCACTCGAGGCCCGGCCCCTTCGCGATGCGGCAGCGCGTCTCGAACCAGCCGTACTTCTGCCCGAACTTCTTCAGCACCGTGACGTCGGAGAGGTCCGCGCCGTAGCGGTGGTCGCTCGTCGCGACGCAGCTGGCGCAGCTGGAGCCGACGTGCGGGCGCCGCGGGCGCGTCTCGTCGACGCGCAGCCGGAGGGCGCCGCCCGACACCTCGCAGAGGCATTCCGGGCTCGTGTAGGCGCCGGGGTGGCGCGCGCCGACGCGCCGGTACCACTCGAACTGGCCGGGACGGTAGCCCGCGTGCCACTTCGCGGCGTCGAGCGCGTCGCCGTCGAACTCGTCGGCGAACGTAAGCTCCCACGCCGCGGCTTCGCCGGGGGCGAGGCCGAAGGGAACGGGCGGGGGGGACGGTTCGTCTTGCATGGCGGGCGAGTCTACCACGGGGGAACGCGCGAAGGCAATCCGGCGCGCGGCCGTCGCGGACTACCGCACGAGGATGACCGTCCCAAACGGCTTCGGCGCGGCGAAGCGGACGATGGCGATCCCGTTTCCGCCCCGGCCGCCGGCGCGCGTGAGGTCCTTGTTGCCGCCGGCCGCGCCGTCGCCGCCGAGGCCGTCCTCGCCGTCCATGCCGGTCGGAGGCTGGGCTCGGCATCCGCGGCGCGATCCGCGACGCGCGCCTCGGCGCCGTCCGGGAACGGCTGG
>CAMNDA010000266.1 GCA_946534745.1 uncultured Verrucomicrobiota bacterium
CAGCCCGCGCGCGCCGAAGGCGAGGGGCGCGAGCGCGTCGAGCGCGTCGAGCGTCGCGGACGGCGCCGCGGCGCTGCGGACGCGGACGCGGCGCGAGGGCGCCTCGACGGGCAGCGCGGCGAAGGCGGGCGCGAGGCGCGAGCGCGCGGGCTCGCCGCCGTTGACGCTCACGAGCTCCGTCGCCTCGAGCGACCCCTGGCGCGGGCCCTGGGGCACGAGGCGCGTGCGGCAGACGACGTGGTCGCCGGGGCGAAGGCCGAAGCGGTCGCGCAGCTCCTGCGGGACCGCGACGTCGCCCGGCGCGGGGCGCAGGCCGTTCGCAGCCGAGCGTAGGAACCCGCCCGAGCCGCCGCGGAAGCCGCCACGCGGCGGAGGCTCGCCGCCGGGCCCCGGATCGAACGCGGAGGCCGGCTCGAAGTAGCCCGAGCCCTCCACGGCGCCGCCGCGGCGCGCGTGCTTCACCAGCAGGTCGAAGACGACGTCGGCGCGGGTGCGGACGGCGGCGCGGAAGAAGACGTCCTGCTCGCGCGCGAGGCTCACGAGGTCCTCCGGCGAAAGCGCGTAGAGGTCCTCCGCGCGGATCGTCGGGAGGTCCGCGGCCGGGGCCGGCGCGGGGCGGCCGGAGGAATGCTGAATGCCGAATGCTGAATGCTGAATGTCCGAATCCGGTGAAGCGGATGCGGCGGGGGCGGCGGGGGCGGGCGAGGCCAGAACGCCGAAGGCGGAATAGGGGACGTCCGCCGCCTCGGGGCGCCCGGCCGGGGGCGCGGGCGGCTCGCCGGCGGAGCCCGCGGGCGGAGGCGGGGGCGCCTCGGGCGCGGGCGAGGGCTTCGCGACGCCGCCGCGCGAGGCCTTGGCGCGCTCGCGCTTCGCGGCCTGGCGGGCGAGCTTCTCGGGGTTGGTCTTGGAGCCCTTCGGACGACCGCGGCGCTTGCCCTGCGGCTGCGCGGGCGCGGCGGAGGGGACGGGCTTCTCGGTGGCCTGGAGGAACGCCTCCATCTCGCGGACGGACGAGGCCATCTCGTCGAGGTCCTGCCGGATGCGGCTGGCGGAGGCGCGGCCGCCCTCGGCGGCCCAGGATTCGTTGTCGGTCATTTGTGACTCCGTGTGATTTCGTCGTAAAGGGATTTCGCCTTTTCGAACAGCTCGTCGGGCGTGCCGTCGTTGAGGATCGTGAAGTCCGCGCGCTTCATCCGCTCGGCGGCGGGAAGCTGGGCGGCGATGCGGGCGCGGGCCTCGGCGTCGGAGAGGCCGCGCGCGCGGAGGCGGGCGAGGCGGGACTCGTCGGAGGAGGTCTCGACCGTGGCGGTGTAGGTCCAGCCGTCCGTCCAGCCCGTCTCGAAGAGCAGCGGGATCTGCGCGACGCGCAGCGGCGCGGCGCCGGGCGCGGCGGGCGCGTCGCGCCAGGCGAGGAGCGTGGCGCGGAGGATCGGATGGACGATGGACTCGAGGCGGAGCCGTGCGGAGGGTTCGGAAAAGACGAGCCGGGCGAGCTTGGCGCGGTCCGTGCCCCCGTCGGGTGCGAGGAATTCGGGACCGAACGCGTGTTCGACCGCCTTCGCCGCCTCGCCGCCCGGGGCGTGGAGCCGGTGTACGAGTTCGTCCGTGTCGACGACGTCCGCTCCGAGCTGGGCGAGGAACGATCCGAAGAGACTTTTGCCGCAGGCGATGCCGCCGGTCAGGGCAAGCGTGTTCATTCAGACGTGCGATGCGATGCGCGGAATACTACCAGACCCGTCCCCGAAAAGTCAAACGCCGCTTTTCGCTTGCCTTCCGCGCGCGAATATGCTTCAATAGACGCGACGCCTCCGGAGGGTCCGGAGAGCCGTCGCGTTCGTCCCCATGCCAGCCAAATACAAGCGCGTCCTGCTCAAGCTCAGCGGCGAGGTCCTCCTCGACCGCGCGACCGGGCGGTGCATCGATCCCGCCATCGTGGCGAAGATGGCCGCGAAGGTGAAGGCCGTGAAGGACATGGGCGCGGACGTCGCGATCGTCCTCGGCGGCGGCAACATCTTCCGCGGCGCGACGGGCGAGGAGCTCGGCATCGACCGCTGCGCCGGCGACTACATGGGCATGCTGGCGACGATCATCAACGCCCTCGCCCTCCAGAACGCGATCGAGAAGGCCGGCCTCCCGGCCCGCGTGATGACCGCGTTCCCCTGCCAGGGCGTCGCCGAACCCTTCATCCACCGCCGCGCGCTGCGCCACCTCGAGAAGGGGCGCGTCGTGCTCTTCGCCGCCGGCACCGGCAACCCCCTCTTCTCCACCGACACCTGCGCCGCCCTCCGCGCCCGCGAAATCGGGGCGGACGTCCTCGTCAAGGCGACGAAGGTCGACGGCGTCTACACCGCCGACCCCAAGAAGGACCCGTCGGCCAAGAAGCTCGACCACCTCACCTACGCCGACGCGATGCACCGCGGCCTCCGCGTGATGGACGCCGCCGCGTTCGCGCTCTGCGAGGAGCACCGCATCCCGATCCTCGTCCTCGACTTCTTCGCCGAGGGCGCGCTCGAGGCCGCCGTCGCCGGCGGCAAGGTCGGCACGCTCGTCGACGGATCGGAGCCTCCCCCCGTTTTCGGATAACCCTTCAAACCAAAGGAAACAACATGGCACATCCCGCTCTCGACACCGCGAAGGAGAAGATGGACGGCGCGCTGCGCAGCCTCAACCAGCAGCTCGACGGCATTCGCACCGGCAAGGCCTCGCCCGCCCTCGTGGAGAACATCACCGCGCTCTACTACGGCGCCCCCACCCGCATCCGGGAGCTCGGCAACATCGCGACGCCCGAGCCCCGCCTCATCACCATCACGCCCTACGACCCGTCGGTCGTGAACGAGATCTGCAAGGCGATCCTCGCCGCCAACATCGGCGTGACGCCCGTCTCCGACGGCCGCAAGGTCCGCGTCCCGATCCCCGAGCTCTCGGAGGAGCGCCGCAAGGAGATGGCCAAGGTCGCCGCCAAGATGGCCGAGGACGCGCGCATCGCCGTCCGCAACGTCCGCCGCGAGGCGAACGACGAGGCGAAGAAGCTGCAGAAGGACGGCAAGCTCACCGAGGACGACCGCGACCGCCTCCTCGAGGACATCCAGAAGGCCACCGACGCCGCGATCGGCAGGATCGACGCCGCCGCCAAGGCCAAGGAAGCCGAAGTGATGGCCGTCTAGGCCGCTTCGCGGCAATGCTGAATGCTGAATGCTGAATGCTGAATGCACAATGCTACTATCGTTGGATCGTTAGACCGTTAGACCGTTAGCCCAGGAGATTCCATGGACATCAAGCCGATCACCATCAAGCCGATCACGCCCGCCGGCGCCCCGGATTCCGCCGCCGCGCCCTCGGTCCCGTCCTCCGGCATCCGCCCGATCAACATCAAGCCGATGGCCGCGCCGACGCTCAAGCCCGCCGCGGCCGACGGCGGCGAGTCGGCGACGATCCGCCTCAAGCCCGTCCCGCCGTCCGCCGCGGAGCCCGCCGCGGCGCCGCTCAAGCCGATGCCGCTCAAGCCGGCCCCGCTCGCGGCACCGTCCGCCGGCACGCCCGCCTCCCCCGCCTCGCTCCAGGCGATGAAGGGCAAGACATCCCGCATCTCGCTCGACTCGGCGCTCTCCTCGCCGCCCACCGCGGCGGCCGCGCCCGCGATGGGCAAGCTCACGTCGAACCTCTCCGCCGCCGCCCAGGCCGCCAAGGGCCAGACCGCCAAGGTCTCCCTCACGATCATGGACGACGACGCGATGACGCGCCACCAGACGCTCCGCATGAAGGCGCCGACGGCCAAGCCCGCCGCCCCGGCGCCCGTCGCGGCGAAGCCGGCGGACGATGCGTCCGAGGCCCCCACGATCCGCAAGAAGACGCTCGTTCTCAAGAAGGACGCCGAGGGCTCCGCCCCCGCCTCCTCCGCCGGCGGCGACGAAGGGACGAAGCCCACGCTCCGCCTCAAGCCGACCGAGGGCGGCGCGTCCGGAGGCTCCAAGCCCAAGATCACGCTCAAGGGCAAGACGGCCGCCGAGAAGGACGAGGAGAAGAAGAAGGCGGACGAGGCCGAGGAGAAGGCCGCCGAGGCCGCGCCCGGCTCCGGCTTCGACCCGTCGATGGTCGTCCAGAAGCCCGAGAAGACGAACCCCGTCTTCCCGATCTTCGCGATCGCGTCGATCCTCGTCGCGATGTTCACGATCATCCTCTTCATGTCCGAGCGCTCCTCCACCGGCGGCGCGGACCTCTCCTACACGAAGCTCGTGTTCCGCTACGGCCCGAACAGCGAGCGCGCCGGCGAGCCCCTCGGCTTCCCGGTCTTCGCCGGCAAGCAGTGGCAGTGCCCGGGCCTGCCCCGCGTCACGCTCTTCCGCCGCTAGGAGGATCCCTCCTCCGCCCGGCCGGAAACGGCCGGGCGTTTTTTTGATACCCCGCCCCTTCGTTCGTCGCTCGTCGCTCGTCGCTCGTCACTCGTCACTCGTCACTCGTCGCTCGTCACTCATGGAACCTCTCACCCGCGCCTCCTCCCCCGCCCTCGACGCCATCCTGGGCCAGACCTTCAAGGTCCTCGACGACGGCTTCGTCCGCGTCGTCGACTACATGGGCAACGACACCTCGATCGTCCAGGCCGCCCGCGTCTCCTACGGCGACGGCACCAAGAAGGGCTCGGACGACGAGCACCTCATCCGCTACCTCATGCGCC
>CAMNDA010000267.1 GCA_946534745.1 uncultured Verrucomicrobiota bacterium
GGGGGCGGCGCGCGCTTCGCCGTCCCGGTCGACGCGCCCGCCACGCGGGCGCTCGACCTCACGCGCGCCGAGTCCGACGAGCGGATCGTCTACGACATCACGCTCGAGGTCCCCGGCCGCAAGATCCCCCTCACCGCCCGCCTCCCCCTCGAGGCCGGGCAGACCTCCGCCGCGCTCACGCTCTCCGTCCAGGAGCGCGAGGGGCGCCGCGTCTCCACCCTGTCGCTTCCCGACAGGCCCGACGGCACCCCCGGGGAGGCCCCGCGGCTTCCGCTCGGCCTCTTCTCCGGCCGCGAGGTCGAGGTCCGCCTCTTCCGCAGGGACGCCTCCTCCGCCGCCGACTATTCCCTCGAGGCCGCCAACGGCGCCGAGGGAGAATTCACGCTTTCCACCAACCTCCTGCATTTCGCCGCCGGCCAGGACATGAAGGCGTTCGGCGCGACGGCGAACCCCTCGCGCCTCGAAACCTTCGAGCTCAAGGTCACCCGCGTCGACGACGCCGGCGACCGCCTCCGCCTCTCCCTCCCCGTCGTGCGCGGTCCGCTCGCCGCGTTCGAGAACAACTTCTACGTCTGCTTTATCAAGAAGATCCCGTTCGGGACGCGCGAGGTGCGCGGGCCGGACGGCGCCGTCCGCACCGAGCAGGTCTACAAGGGCCGCTGGCACTACATCACGAACGGCCTGCGCAACACGCTCACCGTCGCGCTCTGCGCGGTGCTGCTCGGCGCCGTCCTCGGCTTCCTCGTCGCGATCGTCCGCTCGACGCACGACAAGCACGGCCGCCTCCGGCTCCTCAACGCGGTCTGCAAGGTCTACATCACGGTGATCCGCGGCACGCCGATGACGGTGCAGCTGCTGATCGCCTACTTCATCATCTTCTCGAACCTCAACAACAAGGTCCTCGTCGCGATCCTCGCCTTCGGGTTCAACTCGGGCGCCTACGTCGCGGAGATCATCCGCGCGGGCATCACGTCGATCGACGACGGCCAGATGGAGGCCGCGCGCTCGCTGGGGCTCTCCTACGGCCAGGGCATGCGGCGCATCGTGCTGCCGCAGGCCATCCGCAACATCCTGCCCGCGCTCGGCAACGAGTTCATCGTGATGCTCAAGGACACGTCGATCGCCTCCTTCATCGGCCTCGACGACCTCGCGCGCGGCGGCTCGATCATCCGCTCGCAGACCTACCAGGCCTACATCCCGTTCCTCGCCGTCGCGGCGATCTACCTCGTGATGGTGATGATCTTCTCCAAGCTCCTCACCCGCCTCGAGCGCCACCTCCACCGCAACGGACGCTAGCGCCATGTCCAACGCCGACCCCTTCCTCTCCGACCGCCCCGTCGTCCCGCCGGGCAAGCCCCTCCTCGAGGTGGAGGACCTCCACAAGAGCTTCGGCGCGCTCCGGGTGCTCAAGGGCATCACGACCACCATCCTCAAGGGCGAGGTGGTCGTCGTCATCGGCCCCTCCGGCGGCGGCAAGTCGACGTTCCTGCGCTGCCTCAACCTCCTGGAGACCCCGACCTCCGGCCGCATCTGGTTCGGCGGCGAGGAGATCGTCTCCGGCGGCTCCCTGCAGCGCGACGGCACCGACCGCGGCCTCTCGCACCGCGCGCGCGAGCGCAACCTCAACCGCTACCGCTCCGACATGGGGATGGTGTTCCAGCGCTTCAACCTCTTCCCGCACATGACGGTGCTCGACAACGTCACGATGGCGCCGCGCCTCATCCGCGGCGTCTCGCGCGAGGCGGCGGAGGGCAAGGCGATGGAGCTGCTGCAGCGCGTCGGCCTGCCCGACAAGGCGAAGGCCTACCCCGAGCAGCTCTCCGGCGGCCAGATGCAGCGCATCGCGATCGCCCGCGCGCTCGCGATGGAGCCGCGCGTGATGCTCTTCGACGAGCCCACCTCCGCGCTCGACCCGGAGATGGTCGGCGAGGTGCTCGCCGTGATGAAGGAGCTCGCGGCGAACCACATGACGATGGTCGTCGTGACGCACGAGATGAACTTCGCGCGCGAGGTCGCCGACCGCATCCTCTTCCTCGAGGGCGGCAACATCCTCGAGCAGGGCACGCCGGACGAGCTCTTCGGCGCACCGAAGAACGCCCGCACGCGCGACTTCCTCGGCAAGGTCCGCGACAAGTAGCGGGCCGCGCGCCCGCGGGGGCCGCGCGCGCTACCGCGGCGAGACGCGGCTCGTGCGGAACGAATAGCGCGCGACGATCGTCGCGACGATCTGGTCGCGCAGCGTCCGGACCCAGGCCTCGCGCTCCATCGCCGGGCAGAGGATGATCTCGTCCCACGGGGGGTCGCGGTGGATGAAGCACGTGCACATCCCGAGGAGCGTCGCGAACTGCGCCTGGAACGACTCCGCCGGCTCGTCCGGCAGCGCCATCCGGAGCAGCGTCCGGAAGACGTCCACCACCGGGACGAAGACGTCGTCGTAGATGCGCCGGCAGAACTCCGTGGGCGACGAGCGCTCCTGGGCCACGAGCCGGCGGACGAGCGCCTGCCGGGGATCGTCGAGGAGGAACAGCCCGAGCATGAAGTCGAACCACTTCTCCAGCGCCGCCCTCCAGGTCGCCTGGTCTCGGACGCTACCGACGAGGTCCCCGAGCGGGCGCCCGAACGTCTCGAACGCCTCGTCGAAGACCGCCTCGTAGAGCGCGTCCTTCGACCGGAAGTAGTAGTTCACCGCGGCGCCGTTCGCGCCGGCCCGCCGGGCGATCTCGCGCACCGTGGTGTCGCGGTAGCCCTTCTCGGCGAACAGCTCGCGCGCCGCCGCGAGGATCTTCCCCCGGACGGGTTCCGCCCGCCCCTGCTTCGTGCTCTTCATCGTCTGCCTTCCGCGGCGGACGCCCCGCCGCGTTTGAAACATGCGTCTGAAACGGGAATCTACCACCCGCCCCCGCCGCCGTCAAGGACGGCGCAGGCGTTCCGGAGCGCTCTAGACGCGCGCGTCGGGCGCGGGCGGCGGAACGTACGGCGGCGGCGTGTAGGCCGGCGGGACGTAGGGCTGCGACGCGGCCGCGGCCGACGGCGCCGGAGGCGGAGCATAGGCCGGCGCGGGCGCGGCCGGCGGCGGAGCATAGGCGGCGGGGGCCGGCGCGGGCGCCGGCGCGTATGCGACGGGCGCCGGGGCCGACTGGATCACGACCTGGGCGGCGGGATGCCCGGAGGGACCGCTCGACGCGCCGTGGATGCGGACGATGTCCGCGAGAAGCTCGTCGGTGAAGTTCTCCAGGTCGACCATCTGGCGGTGGACGCGCTCGCTGAGGAAGTTGTAGCCGATCGCGGAGGGGATCGACACGACGAGCCCCGCGACGGTGGTGAGCAGCGCGCTCGAGATGCCGGGCGCCACCTGGGTGATCACGATCGCGGACCCCCCGCCGACCATCTTCATGAAGGCGAGCATGATGCCCCACACCGTGCCGAGCAGGCCGAGCGACGGGGCGACGTTGGTGCTCGTCGCGAGCAGGGTCATGCGCGACTCGAGCCCGACGATCTGGATCGAGAGAGCGCCCTCGGCCGCCGCGCGGACCGACGCCATCTCGCTCTCCGGAAGCGCGGGGCCCGTCCCGCCCGCCTGCCACGAGAGGATCGCCGGGTCCGCCACGCCGTTGCGGTGCAGGTAGTTCAGCAGCTCCTTCATCGTCGCCGAGTAGATCTCCGCGACGGGGACGTTCTTCACGAAGCCGTTGGTGGCCTGCACGAAGAGCTGGGCGGGATGGAGCGACTGGCGGTAGCGCCGGAGGAACGACGCGTCGCGGCGCGCGGAGATCGCCAGCTGCCCGCGCTTGGAGATCATGAGCGCCCAGACGTAGACGGAGGCGACCACGAGCAGGACGACGATCGCCTTGCCGAACAAGTCGCTGAAGCGAAAAGCGGAGAGGATGGTGTTCATCGAAAACGGGGAGAGGTTGGAGAGAAGAGGTTGGAGGTCTTCGCCATTCGGCATTCAGCATTCAGCATTCAGCATTCAGCATTCAGCATTCAGCATTCAGCATTGGCTCAGAGGTTGTCCCGGAAGTAGTGGTCGATCCGGGAGAGGCAGTCGAAGGTGGAGGCGATGAGGGCGGTGCGGATCCACATGCCGTTGCGGACCTGGCGCCAGTACATCGCGCGCGGGTCGGCGTCTACCTCCGGCGCGATCTCGTCGCGACGCGGCAGCGGGTGCATGAGGATCGCGCCGGGCTTCAGGAGCGCCATCTCGCGCAGGCCGATCTTGAAGCGCGACGTGTCGATGCGCGCGCTCTCGCCCTGGCTCTCGTCCCACTCGTCTTGGATGCGGGTCATGTAGACCGCGTCCGCCTCGGGGAGCCACGCGGCCATGTCGTCCGAGACGATCGCCTCCTGCCCGCGGTCGCGGAGCATGGCGAGGATGTCGTCGCCGATGCGCAGCTGCGGCGGCGCGACGAAGACGTGCCGCACGCCCTCCCAGTTCGTCAGCAGGTTCGAGAGCGAGCGCACGGTGCGGCCGCGCGCGAGGTCGCCGACGTAGACGACGGTCCGCCCGCGCAGGCCGCCGCGCCGCTCGAACGAGCGCTGCAGCGTGTAGATGTCCAGCAGCGCCTGCGTCGGGTGCTGGTCCTTGCCGGAGCCGGCGTTGATGATCGGCACGGGGCGCTTGCTGCGCGAGAGCGACCACGCCATGCGCTCGGCGAGGCCCTTCTCCTGCGTCCGCATGACGATGAGGTCGAAGTAGGAGCTGAAGGTCCGGATCGAATCCTCGCGGCTCTCGCCCTTGAACTCCGAGGAGACCGAGGCGTCGCGCACCTCGCCGGTCTTCAGCCCCAGGATCTGGCAGGCGGAGAGGAACGAGAGGAACGTGCGGCTCGAGGGCTGCGTGAAGTAGATCATCGCGCGCTTGTGGAAGAGCAGGCGCTGGAGGAACTCCATCCCGGCGCGGCTCTTGGCGATCGAGCGGATCTTCGTGGCGGCGTCGCAGAGGCGGTCGAGGCGGGCGCGGTCGAACTGCTGGGCGAAGATCGTGTGGAAGGGCATTCCGTCCGGGCGGGCGAGGCACTCGGCCTTGTCCGCGACGGGCAGCGCGTCGTATTCCTCCCACGAGTAGTCCGTGATGCGTTTCATGCCGCGCATTCTACCAGACCCGTCGGCCCGAGCGCAAGCGCCCGCGCGCTTGCCCGCGTCCGGGCGTTCGGCTAGAATGCCGGCCCCATGCAGTCGCTCCAGCCCCCTCCCCCGCCCCGCGGCCGCGCCGGCTCGGTCGTGCCGTCGCTTCTGCTCCTGCTCACCGCGGTGATCTGGGGCGCGGCGTTCGTCGCGCAGCGGCTCGGGATGGACCACGTCGGGCCGTGGACGTTCGGCGTCGCCCGGAACCTCCTCGGCTTCCTCGCGCTGCTCCCGGTCGTCGCCTGGCGGCGCCGCGCGCTCGGGCTCCGGCCGGCGAAGGGCGGCGTCCGCGCGCTCGCGCTCGCATCGCTCGCGTGCGGCGCGGCGCTCTTCGCCGCGTCGATGTGCCAGCAGGTCGGCCTGCAGTGGACCTCGGCCGGGCTCTCCGGCTTCCTCACCGCCAACTACGTGCTGCTCGTGCCGGTGCTCGGCTGCCTCGTCGGCCGCCCCCCGCTGCGCACCACGTGGGTCGGCGTCGCGCTCGCGCTCGCGGGGCTCTATTTCATCTCCGTCGGGCCGGACGCTTCGATCGCGATCGGGCGGGGCGAGGCGCTCACGCTGCTCTGCGCGCTGCTCTTCGCCGTGCAGATCCTCTGCGTCGACCGCTTCGCCCCGGACCTCGATCCGGTCGCGCTCGCGGCGGGGGGGG
>CAMNDA010000268.1 GCA_946534745.1 uncultured Verrucomicrobiota bacterium
CCCGCCGGAGGCGCGCTGCCCCCACTGCGGACGCGTCCTCGAGGCGCGCGGCGTAATCGTCGGGGGCAGGGTCGCATGGGTGTCGAGGGAGCGCTGCGCGTGCCGGGGCGCCAAGGCGGCGGAGGAGGAGGCGCGGCGCGAGGAGTCCGAGAGGACGGCACGCGAGCGGGAGGCCAGGATCGCGAGGTGCGGCATCGGCCGGCGCTTCCGCTCCGCCCTGCCGACCGACGTCGCATGCGCCTCGTTCGCGGCGTCGTACCGTCATGGCGGAGGCGAGGGGCTCTACATACACGGCAAGACCGGCGTGGGCAAGACGTCGAACGCGGCGGGCGTCGCGATCGCCCTGCTCGACCGCGGCGAGACCGTCGCCTTCGCCACCTCGGTCGACCTCCTCGGCAGCATCCAGGACACCTTCGACGGCGGGACCGCCGCGAGGACCTCGGAGGTCAGGGGCCGCTACCTCAACTCCGACGTGCTCGTTCTCGACGACCTCGGGAAGGAGAAGCAGACGGCATGGACCGTGACCACGCTCTACGCGCTCGTCAACGCGCGCTACGAGGAGATGCGCTCCACGCTCATCACCTCCCAGTACACGATGGACGAGCTCGAGGCGAGGCTCGCGAGGCGGGGCGAGGCGGAGACCGCGAGGGCCATCGTCTCGAGGATCCGCCAGACGTGCGAGGACGTGTGGCTCACGGGGCCCGACATGCGTCGCACGCATGCGGCGTCGACCCCAGGAATGCGGAGAGTTTATGACGGGATACCCTAGGGAAGCCCGGGGAAGCCAGGCGCCCCGGCGCCCCGAAGCGCGTCGCCCCGCCCCCTGTAGAAGGGTGTGGGGCGGCGTCGCCGCGACGCCACACAGGACATGGCGGGGACTCGGCCGGGCGCGGCCGTCCCGGCGGCCCGCCCCTCACGCGAAGAACGGGGGCGGGCATGGCGGACGACTACGGCGACGACTCGGGACAGAGGCTCTACGACATGATCGTCCGCGCCGGCACGGTCGCCGCGGAGCGCTCCGGGCTCTCCGCGCGCGACGGAGCCATGGGCGAGACCGCCGCCAGGATCGAGGAGGCGCTCTCCGCGCTCAGGCGGCAGCTCGGGGACCAGGCTTCGCCGGGCGCGGCGAGGGAGGAGCAGCGCGTGGGCGCGGCTCCCGAGTACGCCCGCCTCGACGTGCGCGAGCTCAAGGCCATCGACGGCTTCGAGGAGCTCAAGGGGATCATCCACTCCGACCTCGAGGCGCACGGCGTCGGCAACGGCTTCGTGGAGGGGCAGGGCGGCAGGACCGAGCTCGTCTTCAGGCTGGACGACGCGCCGAAGGTCGCGGAGTGCCTGGACCACCTCATCGAGGAGACCCGCAGGGCCGCCGAGCGCGCGGAGCGCGACGCACGCGCCCGCGACGACAAGAACCGCGACGACAGGGGCCGCACCAACGAGGTCCGCGGCGACGACCGTACCAGCGAGAATTGCAGCGACGGGAGGGCCGTTGCCCAAAAGGACCGGGACGCCGAGCCGCTTGAGGACCGCGGAAAACGCGCACGCGAGGCGTCGGAGGCCATGCGCGACGGGTCCGGCGCGCGCGACCGCGAGCGCGGGCGCGACCTCGCCCCCAGGCGCGAGGAGCGGTCAAAGTGAGCGCCGGCAGGCCAAAGGGGATATTGGCCGCGGCCATCGGATCCGCGGCCGCGTTCGACGCCGCCGACCTCCTCGCGGACCTCGCCACCGCGTCCGGCGCGGACCCGGTCGGCGCCGTCGAGTCGGCGTTCGCCGGCCTTCCCGCACACGCGCTCGCCCGGCACCTGCTTCCCACCGCGGGACCCGCGCAGCTCGCCTGCGGCACGGTGGCGGCGTGCGCCGTGTGGCTCGCGTGGGCGCGCGCCCTCGCGCACTCCGGCAACTGGAGGCGCGGCGAGGAGGGCGGCAGCGCCCGCTGGGCCGACGCCCGCGAGATGCGGCCCTTCGCGGACCGCGCGCACCCCGACCACAACATCCTGCTCACGGAGGGCGTGTCCCTCGCGATGTCCAGGGACGACCACGACGCGCGCTACGAGCGAAACCGCAACGTGCTCGTGGTGGGCGGCTCGGGCTCGGGCAAGACGCGCGGATACGTGCTCCCCAACATCATGCAGATGAACGCGTCCTACCTGGTCACCGACCCCAAGGGCACGCTCGAGCCAACCTGCGGGGCGATGCTGCGCGCCTACGGCTACCGCGTGGCGTGGCTCAACACCGTGGACTTCTCGCGCTCGAGCCACTACAACCCGCTCGCCTACGTGCGCACCCAGCAGGACGTGCTCGAGTTCGTCGACTGCCTCATAGAGAACACGAATGGCGAGAGGACGAGCTCGGCGGACCCCTTCTGGGAGAACGCGGAGCGGCTCCTCTACACCGCGCTCGTGGGGTACCTCGTGGAGCACTGCCCCGAGGCCGACCGCAACCTCCCGGGGCTCATGACGCTGCTGTCGCTCGCGGAGGCGAGGGACGAGGACGAGTCGTTCATGAGCCCGCTCGACGTGCTCTTCGAGGAGCTGCGCACCGGCTGCGCTTGCGTCCCCGTGCGCGAGGCCGCGGCGGGCGACGGCCGGTCGGTCACGCGCGGGCGCGGCCCGGGCGTGCGCTGGGTGCCCGTGACCGAGCCCGCATCGGGCGACTTCTCGCTCTCGCGCTACCACGCGTTCAAGACGGCCGCGGGGAAGACCCTCAAGTCGATCATCATCAGCTGCAACGCGCGACTCGGCAAGCTCGACTCCGCCGAGCTCCGCGAGGTCCTCTCGGACGACGACCTCGGGCTCGAGGGGATGGGCGACCCGGGCGCACGCGTGGCGATCTTCGCGACGCCGTCGGAGACCAAGAGCACGTACAACTTCCTCTACGCGATCCTCGCGTGGCAGTGCGTGGGCAGGCTCTGCGACCGGGCGCTCGTGCGCTACGGGGGCTCGCTCCCGACGCCCGTGCACCTCGTGCTCGACGAGTTCTGCACCATCGGCAAGCTCCCCGACATCCAGACCACCATAGCCACCGTCCGGTCCAGGAACATCGGGATGACGCTCGTCGTGCAGTCGCTCTCCCAGCTCACGGCGCGCTACGGCGAGGACGCCGAGACCATCGCGGACTGCTGCGACACGACACTCTTCCTCGGCGGCAAGTCCACCAAGACCAACAAGGCGATATCCGAGCAGGTGGGGCAGCAGACCGTCTCCACCCTCTCCAGCACAGAGAGCCGCGGGCCCTCGAGCGGCTCCTCCAGGAGCTACCAGCACGAGGCCCGCGACCTCATACAGGCGTCCGAGGTCGGCAGGATGGACCGCCGCATGGCGATCCTCCTCGTCTCGGGCTGCGACCCCGTGATGGACCGCAAGCTGAGCCCGGAGTCCCACCCCAGGGCGGGCGAGCTCTCGCGCGGCACCCTCGCGGGCGGCGGGGAGGGGGCGGGACGGATGAAGTGAGCCGCGGCCGCGCGGGGACCCGGCGGCCGACCCGCGCCGCGGCCGGGAAAGGCCGCCGCAATGCAGGGACACGAAACGGGAGGGGTGCGATGCTCTCCAACATCATCAGGCTCGTCTCGGGGTGCGTCACGTTCCTCGGGAGCTTCCTCATCGTCTGGGGCGCGGTCGCCCTGGGCATCGCGATCAGGGGGCCCGAGGCGGGCGGCTCGCAGATAGCGAGCGCCATCTCGACCATCGCGGGCGGCGCCATCGTCGTGGCCGCGGCGGTCTACTTCGGGATGATCGACACGTCCTGGCTCCCGGCGTAGGGGCCGGCCATGCCGCTGTCGGTCGCCGTCCACAAGGACATAGGCGAGTACCAGGAGAAGGTCGTCGGCAAGCTCAGCCTGCGCACGCTGCTGTGCGTCGCGGGCGGGCTCGCCACGTCGGTCGCCGCCGCGGCGGCCTGCCAGCTCCTGCTGGGCATCGAGGCCGCGGACGCGAGCCTGCCCGTCATGTGCGCTTCGCTTCCGTTCTGGCTCGCCGGGTTCTGGCGGCCGCACGGCATGCGCGCGGAGCGGTTCCTGCCGCTCCTGTGGGAGCACGCGACGGGCGACGGGACGCTCCTCTACAGGGGCCCCGAGGCGCACCGGCTCCCCGACGCGCCGATCGCAAGGAAGACGACGCGGCGCCACAGGCGCCGCACAAGGAGGAGGGGGGCCGAGCTCCGTGAGCCGAGCAGGGAAGGACGATAGCGGCGAGGGGGCCGCGCGCAGGCCGCGGCTGAGGCTCGCCGGCAGGGGCAAGTCCGTCGGGCAGCGCATGCGCGAGCAGGACCGGGAGCTCGCCGACGCCACCGCCGAGCAGAGGCGCCGCCGCCACGCCGCGCGCGACGTCTACGACGCCATCGGGTTCGAGTCTATGTGGGCGGACGGGATCTGCGAGGTGGAGCGCGGGCTCTTCTCGCAGACCGTGGCCTTCTCGGACATCAGCTACCAGAGCGCCCGGAAGGAGGCGCAGGAGGCGGTCTTCTCCGCCTGGTGCCAGCTCCTGGACGGGTTCGGCGCCGATTCGTCGGTGCAGCTCTCGATCACCAACACGCCGATCCCCGCGGAGGAAATCGGCAGCCGCTCGTTCTTCGACGAGTCCGACCCGGTGACGGGGCGCTTCGCCGCCGAGTACAACCGCATCCTCAACGACAAGATGCGCGAGGGCATCTCGAACCTCGTGCGCACGCGCCACCTCACCTACGCGGTCGGGGCGCGCGACGTGGAGTCGGCGGTGCCACGCCTCGCGAGGATCCGCGGCGAGGTCACCCAGGCGCTCCAGCGCGTGAGGTGCGAGGTCGAGCCCCTGGACGGGCCGGCGCGCCTCGAGGCGATTGGCGCCCTCATACGGCCGGGCCGCCGCATCCCGACGGACTGGTCGCTCCTCGCAGCGCACACGGGTCTCAGGGCGAAGGACCTGGTGTGCCCGGGCTGCATCGAGACCAAGCCGGGAGGGTCCGCCTCGAAGCTCCGCACCGACGGCACCTGGTGCCAGGCGCTCGTGTTCCGCTCGTTCGGTAGCGAGCTCATGGACCGCTGCATCGCCGAGATCGTGGACCTGCCGATCCCGCTCTCCGTCTCGATCCACGTGCAGGGCATGGACAAGGCGCGGGCGGTCTCGTTCGTGAAGCAGCGCCTGGCCTGGATGGACAAGGAGATTATCGACGAGCAGCGCGCCGCAGTGAAGCGCGGCTACGACTACACGATCCTGCCCTCCGAGCTGCGCTACTCCAAGGAGGAGGCCGAGGACCTCCTCGACGACCTGCAGAACAAGAACCAGCGGCTCTTCCGCTACACGGGGCTCGCGTGGGCCTACGCCGACACGGAGGCCGAGCTCGACGAGCGCGTGCTCCAGATCACGCGCGCCGCGAGGTCGAACTCCATCGAGCTCGAGGCGCTCGACTACCGCCAGCGCGAGGGCATGAACTCGGTGCTGCCCCTGGGCAACAACCACGTGGACGTGGGGCGCTTCATGACCACGGCCGAGATCGCCGTGCAGATGCCCTTCGCCACCCAGGAGCTCAACCAGGAGGGCGGCGGCTACTACGGACAGAACAAGGAGAGCTCGAACCTCGTGATCTGCAACCGCAAGCGCCTCGCGAGCCCCATGGGCTACGTGGCGGGAAAGCCCGGCAGCGGCAAGTCCTTCTCCGTGAAGCGTGAGATCGAGAACACGATCCTGGCGTACCCTGACGACCAGGTCATCGTCTTCGACCCGGCCGGCGAGTACTCCTCGGTCGTCGTGCCCAACGGCGGCACGTGCATCCGGCTCGGCCCCGACTCGGACGCCCACCTCAACCCGTTCGACCTTGCGGACGTGGAGGGCCACGCCACGGCATCGCAGCGCGCCTTCAAGATCGACGCCTTCCTCGCGCTGTCCGGCGCGACCATGGCCGAGGGCCGGCAGGGCCTGCCCGAGGCGGACAAGTCCATCATCAGCCGCTGCGTCGAGGACGCCTACGAGCGCTGCGCAGCCGAAGGACGCGTCCCCGTCCTCGCGGACCTCTACGAGGGCCTGCTTGCGCAGCCCGAGCCCGAGGCCAGGGGGATAGCGCTTCGCTACGAGCGCTACGTGCGCGGGGCCACCTCGTTCTTCAGCCACGAGAGCAACGTGGGCTTCGACGCGCGCATCACCTGCGTCGACCTGCGCGACCTCTCGCAGAACATGCGCACCTTCGGCATGCTCACGGCGCTGGAGAGCGTGCGCAACCGCATGTACGCCAACTTCGAGCGCGGCGTCACGACCTGGCTCTACATCGACGAGGTGCAGTCGCTCTTCGAGCACCCCTCGATCGTGAGCTACTTCTCGAAGTTCTGGGCCGAGGGCCGCAAGTTCAACCTGATCTGCACGGGCATCACGCAGAACTCCGTCTACATGCTGGAGCACGAGGAGGCCCGCAACATGGTCCTGAACTCCGACTTCGTGCTGCTCCACAAGCAGTCGCCGCTCGACCGCAGGGCCTGGGCGGACCTGCTGGGGCTCTCGGAGCGCGAGGAGGGATACATCGACGAGTCCGCCAAGCCCGGCGAGGGGCTCCTCATCGCCGGCGCGGCCCGCGTGCCCATAAAGGACGACTTCCCGAGGGGCCAGCTCTACGACCTCTTCAACACGAAGCCCGACGAGGTCGCCGAGCTGAAGCGCGCCTCCGGCGGGAGGGGCGCCAGGTGAGCGCCGGCGCGAGGGACGCCGAGAGGCGCCTGGCGTCCCAGGCCCCGGACCCGGCGTCCGTCGCCTTCGAGGGCAGGACCGACGCCGTGCGCGCGGGGATCGTGCGCGACGCGGACGCGGAGCCCACGCGTGCCCTCGGGGGCAGGCGC
>CAMNDA010000269.1 GCA_946534745.1 uncultured Verrucomicrobiota bacterium
GGCGTAGGCGCCCATCATCAGGCCCGCCTCGGCGCGCCACTTCTTCGGGTTGCAGAAGTTCCACTCGGTGACGGTGAAGGGCTTGCCCCATACGCGCGTGGGCGCCATCATGATCGGCGTCGCGTAGGTCGGGTGGCCGCTCTGGATGTCGGGCGTGTTGTTGATGTGGAACGCGGGCTTGCTGTAGTCGCCCTGCGGGTGGTCGCTGTACTGGTGGTTGTCGACGACCTCGAGCGCCTCGCGCTCGTAGGTCTGCTGCTGCGTGTCCCACCAGTTGCCGCCGGAGATCAGCGTCCGCACGCCCGCGTCGTGAAGGCGCTTCGCCATGCGGCGGTTGGCGTCCGCCTTGACCTCGTGGACGAACTCGGCGAACTCCTTGTGCTTGCCGATGTCCTTCTTGTCGAGCTGCGGGTAGCCCTTGCCCTTCGCCCACTCGTTGTACTTCGCGACGTAGACATCCGCCGCGCCCCACCAGACCGACGCGATCGAGTCCTCGTTGAGGAGCGTGACGAAGAGCACGGACGGCTCGTCCTTCCACTTCACGCCCGTGTAGGGGTTCACGTGGTCGAAGATCTCCATCGCGCGCTTGAACCACTGGTCCTCGGCGGGCCTGTGGATCGGGACGATCGCCTTGACGGTGTTGGAATTGAGCGGCTTGTCGAAGCCGTCGCACGAGCCGAGGCACCCCATCGCGTAGAGGTCGAACGTGACGTAGATGCCGGCTTTCTTGCACGCCGCAAGGAGATAGTCGAGGCGGTCGAGCTGCTCGGGCGAAATCTCCGGATAGGTGCGGCGGTTCCAGATGTCGTTCCACTGGTCCTTCGTGATCGTCACGTCGATGTGGTGGAAGCGGATCGTGTTCCAGCCGCGGGCGACGAAGTCCCGCACGGCGCGGTCGGCCTGCTCCTTCGAGAGGAAGTTCGCATCGAAGCAGAGGTTGCCGCCGACGAAGCGGCGCGGAGTCCTCCGCGCGTCCTTCTCGAAGACGAAGTGCCCCTCGGGCGAGACGAGCGCGAAGCCGTCCTTGCCCGCGGGGGCCTCGCGAGGCACGACCTTCGAGAAGTCGAGGATCGAGCCGGGCTTCACGTCGTTCGTCCACGGGAAGACGACCCACTTGTCGCCGGCGGCGATCGTCAGGGGCGGCGGCGGAAGCCCGAGGTCGACCCGGCCCGCCGGCCGCCCGAGCGAATCGGCGAACGCGCCGGAGAGGTCGAACTCGACCGTCGAGCTCGTCGCGTTCTTCGCGTCGGGGAAGTCGATGCAGAGCTCGAAGCGCTCGAGCTTGTCCTTGCGGCCGTCCCGGACGGCGACCTTGCCGCGGGACGCGTCGAGGCGGAGGGTCTTGGTTCCGTCCTTCGAGACGAGCTCGATCGCGCCCTTGTCGGCGACGCCGATCCACTCCTGGCCGTAGTCGACCGGGAGCGGGGCGCCGGAGACCGTGCCGCCGGCGAAGTCGTTCAGCGCGAGCGGGAAGCGAAGGAAGGCGCGCTCGAGCGCCATCGGCTTGCCGTCCTGCGAGGAGATGGTCCAGCGCACGCGCGCCTTGGCGGGGCCTCCCTTCGAGACGTCGAAGAACTCCTCGCGGATTGCGAGGCCGCGCGAGCCGGCCCAGATCTTGCCGGTGAAGAGCAGTCCGCGTCCGAGCGCGGGGTCGTCGACCGACACCTTCTTGCCCTCCTTCGTCGCGTAGTCCTGCGCCGTGAACTGCCAGCCGGGGCCGAACGCGACGAAGTTGGCGAAGCCCCAGTCGACCTTGTCGGAGTCGCGCAGGATGCCCGGAACGACGGGCAGCCCGCGTCCCTCGACGGAGATGTTCGCGGGCGTCTCGCCCCGCGCCGCGGGGACCGCGAGCGCCGCGAAGGCGGCGAGCGAAAGAAGCGAGGATGGAAGAAACGAAGACCTCATGGCTGTCTCCTTGTGATTCCGTGCCGGACGCGGTTCCGCCCGTATGCCGCCCAGTCTACCAGACCTCTCCGGAGGCGTCCATCGATTCCGTGTTTCCGCGCCCATCGTCCCGAGAGCGCTTGCCGCCCGGAAGCGTCCTGCGCTAGAATCCGCGGCCATGCAGTACCCAACCCAGCGGCTTTCGGCCGACTTCTGCGTCGTGGGCGGCGGCATCGCCGGCCTCTGCGCCGCGCTCGCCGCCGCGCGCCACGGCGCGCGGACGGTCCTCGTCCAGGACCGCCCGATGCTCGGCGGCAACGCCAGCAGCGAGATCCGCATGCACATCTGCGGCGCGCACGGGCCGAACCGCCGCGAGACGGGCCTCCTCGAGGAGATCCAGCTCGAGAACCTGCGCTACAACGCGGGCTCGTGCTGGCCCGTCTTCGACTCCGTCCTCTGGGGCCTCGCCCGCCGCGAGCCGAACCTGTCGCTCCTGCTCGATGCCTCGGTCTGCGCGTGCGAGACGGCGGAGGACCGATCGATCCGCTCCGTCCGCGCGTGGCAGGGCACGACGCAGCGCTGGATCGAGGTCGCCGCGCGCCTCTTCGCCGACTGCTCCGGCGACGCCGTCCTCGCGCCGCTCTCCGGCGCCGACTACCGCGTCGGCCGCGAGGCTCGCGCCGAATACGGCGAGAGCGAGGCGCCGCCCGAGGCCGACGCCTGCACGATGGGCAGCAGCATCCTCTTCCAGACGATGGAGTTCGCGACCCCGCAGGACTTCACGCCGCCGCCGTGGGCGATCGACTTCACCGCGCCGGAGCGGCGCCACTGGGTCGAGAACCGCGGCATCGACCCGACGCGCAGCAACTTCTGGTGGATCGAGACGGGCGGCGCCGACGACACGATCGGCAACGCGGAGAGGCACCGCGACGAACTCCTCGCCATCGCCTACGGCGTGTGGGACTACGTGAAGAACCATTCCGCGATGCGCGACCGGCTGCGCAACTTCGGCCTCGAGTGGGTGGGCTCGCTGCCCGGCAAGCGCGAGAGCCGCCGCTACCTCGGCGACCACGTGCTCGCGCAGGGCGAGGTGCAGTCCGGCGGCGTCTTCCCCGACGTCGTCGCCTACGGCGGCTGGAAGATCGACAACCACTACCCGAAGGGCTTCTGGCACGACGGCCCCGGCACCAAGTACACCGACTGCCCGAGCCCGTTCGGCATCCCGTACCGCAGCCTCTACTCGCGCAACGTCCCGAACCTGCTCTTCGCCGGCCGCGACATCAGCTGCACGCATGTCGCCCTGAGCGCGACGCGCGTCATGGCGACCTGCGGCCTCTGCGGGCAGGCCGTCGGCACGGCCGCCGCCATCGCCGCGCGGGAACACGCGGACCCGCGGGACGTCTCGAGGGGCCCGCTCCTCGCGGAACTTCAGCGCACGCTCCTCGAGGACGACTGCATGCTGCCGGGCACGCGGAGGGAGGTGCGGGGCCCATGCGCATCCGCCCGCCTCTCCTCCACGCGTAGTCCGCAGGACATGGATCTCACGCGGAGTTCGCGGAGTCTGGATCTCACGCAGGGTCCGCAGAGAGCGCAGAGCCCCGCCGCCGACGGCGTCGCGCGGCTTCGCGACGGGATGGACCGCGACTGGGACGACGGCGAGCATGGCTGGCGCGCGCCGCTCGGCTCCGCCGCCGAATACCGCTTCGCGGAGGAGATCGAACTGCACGAGGCGCGCCTCGTCTTCGACAGCTTCCTCGACCGCCGCGAGAAGGACCGCCCGCTGGGCGGCAACGACGAGTGCAGCCAGGGGCGCTACTACCGCGCACTCGCGGACAGGCCGCGCGCCGTCCCGGCGACGCTCGTGCGCGCCTTCCGCATCGACCGGCTCGACGCCGGCGGCGCGTGGAAGCCCGAGGTCGAGGTGACGGACAACCACCAGCGCCTCGTCCGCGTTCCGCTCAACTGCCGCGCCCGCGGCCTCCGTCTCGTCCCCCTCGCCACCTGGGGCGCGCCGGACGCGCACGTCTTCGCCTTCGACGCCCGCTAGCGCGTCCATCCCGACCATCCCGACCATCAAGACCATCAAGACCATGAAACTCAAAGTCTGCACCTGCTGGGAC
Organism: uncultured Verrucomicrobiota bacterium; assembly: GCA_946534745.1. GTDB lineage: Bacteria > Verrucomicrobiota > Kiritimatiellia > RFP12 > UBA3636 > UBA3636. The sequence goes on from CAMNDA010000269.1 coordinate 4,005, forward strand.
GACGGCGTCCTCAACGACGAGCGACTCGTCGGCCTTCTCCGCAAACACGGCGCCAAGGCGACGTTCAACCTCAACCCCGGCCTCATGTCCGAGACGCGCGGCGTCCGGGAGTGGGCCGCCCCGCGCTCGCCGGGCTGGAGCCATCTGGGCTTTCGCTGCGGCAAGCTCTCGCTGCGCGACATCCCGGAGGTCTACGCCGGCTTCCAGCTCGCCTCGCACTGCTGGTGCCACGAGAACGCCGGCTCGATGCCGGACGACGAGTGGATCGCGAGCGCGCTCCGCGCGCGCCGCTACCTCGAGGACGCCGTGCAGCGCCCGTGCACCGGCTTCGCGTGGCCCTGCGGCGTCACCACGCCCGGCACGATCGCGAAGCTGCGCGAGGCGGGCTTCGAGTACGGCCGCACGACGCGGTACGCGGAGGACGTCCTCGCGGAGAACCCGGAGCCGATGGCGCTCAGGTCGAGCTGCCACTTCCTCTCCGGCGACTTCTGGCGTCGCTACGACGAGGCGAAGGCGCGCGGCGGGGTCTTCTACTTCTGGGGCCACAGCTACGAGATCTT
>CAMNDA010000270.1 GCA_946534745.1 uncultured Verrucomicrobiota bacterium
CCTCGAGCCGCTCGGGATGCGCGACACCGCGTTCTTCGTGCCGCCGGAGAAGCGCGACCGCCTCTGCAGGCCCTACTGGCTCAACCCGGAGACCGGGCGCTTCCAGGAGCACGTCGAGCGCGTCGACCACCTCGGCGTCCTGGACTGGGACGCGCCGCCGCCGTTCGAGTCGGGCGGCGCGGGGCTCTTCTCCACCGCCCGCGACATGCAGGCGTGGACGCGGATGCTGCTCGCGGGCGGCGTCGCGCCGGACGGCCGCCGGCTGCTCTCGCCGGCCGCCTTCCGCGCGATGACGTCGGGCCTGCTCACGCCGCGCCAGGCGGCGTCCTTCGTCTGGGACAACTGCGAGGGGCAGCAGTACGGCTACTTCAACCACGTCCAGGCCGAGAACGGCCCGCAGGGGCTGCTCTCCGGCCGCGGCTCGTTCGGATGGGGCGGCTGGATGGGCACGCTCACGTGGACCGACCCCGCGCACGGCCTCGGCGGCGTCGTCCTCCTCCAGGCCATCTGCACCTCCCTGCCGCTCTCCCAGCGCATCCGCAACGTCGTCGGCGCTGCTGCCGAGCGCTAGCGTCCGCTACAGGCGAATCTCGCGCGCGCCCGGGGCGACGTCGAACGCCGCCTCGCGCGGGGCGGGGCCGGCGACGGTCGCGCGCAGGACGAGCGGGACGTCGGTCTCGACGCGCAGGACGGTGCCGCCGGGCTCGGGCGAGCGGCGCAGGCACACGGCGGAGACGAGCCCCTCGCCGAAGCGGAAGTTTCGCAGGCCGAGCGGCTCGTCCGGCAGTTGCCAGCGGAGCGTGCGCGCGGGGACGTCGCGACGCAGGCCGATCACGTTCTCGACGAGGAGCGTGATGGGCGCGAGACCGCTCCAGCCGACGAAGTCGCGGCCGCAGCGCTCGCCCTTCTCCGTCGTAGCGGGGCGCGGCGGGTCCTCCGGCGCGTAGCATTCCCAGATCGACGGGCCGAGCGCGGGGTCGGCGGCGGCGGCGACCATGGCGCCGAGGTAGCGAAGCGTCGCCTCGCGAGCCCTGTCCGCGAAGCCGTTGTCCGCGAGGCCGCGGATCGCGGCGAGGTTCGTCGGCGCCCAGACGGCGCCGAGCCAGTAGCCGCCGTCCGGGTCGTAGTTGAGGTCGTCGCGCGAGAGCGAGGCGAACGGCACGGGCGTGTAGAACTCGGCCGGGTCGAAGAGGTGGTCCGCCATCGCGCGGAGACGGTCGCCGCGGGCGATCCCGCTCGGGAGCGTCCAGAAGGCCGCGGCGGTCTTCGTGCCGAGGAACTTCACGCGGTCCTCCGCGCGGTCGCGCGCGAAGAAGTCGTGGTAGAAGCGGTCGCGGGGGCACCAGTGGAAGCGGTCCACGAGGCCGCGGATGCGGTCGAACTCCGCCTCGTAGCGCGCGGCCTTCGCGCCGTCGCCGAGCGCGCGCGCCAGGTCCGCGATGCAGCGGGCGGAGAGCGCCTGCTGGCAGGCCAGGTCCACGAAGCAGACGTCGCTGCCGAGGTTCTGCGCGGCGCAGTAGCCGCCGCGCGGGGAGTTGTCCATGCCGGAGGAGCCGGGGTCCTCGAAGTAGTAGAGCCCGCAGGCGCGGCGGCGGCGCGCCTCGACGAAGCCGAAGAAGCCCTCGAGCGCGGGCAGGACGCGCGGCAGGCGCGAGGCGTCGCCGGTGGCGAGGAGGTAGTCCCGCTCGGCCCACGCCATGAGCGGCGGGTTGATGCGGCCGTCGAACTCTGGGTACGACGGCTTCCCGGTGAGCGTGTCGTAGGCCATCGCCATGAAGCCGTCCGACTCGCGCCGCAGCGCGTAGAGGTCGTCGAGGTTGTCGAAGGCGGAGACCGTGCCGTTGGACCAGTTCGTGAGGAACGTCATCACGCACGAGTCCCACTGCCAGATCATGTCGACGCCGGGGAAGCACGTGAGGTACGGCTTCCAGCCGGGGACGCCGGGGTCCTTGACGTTGCGGAAGAGCAGCCGCCAGGCCAGGTTCCAGAGCGAGAGCCAGTCGTCGTGCCCCGGCAGCACGGGCCGCGGCAGGGCGGAGGGATCGAAGACGGGGAGGGATGCGTTCATGGCGCGGAGTCTACCAGAACGCCCGGCCGCAGGGAACCATCCGAACGGAGGGGGTATTGTCAAGGCTCCGCGGCCTCTGCGTTCTCTGCGCTCTCTGCGTGGGGTTCAGACTCGGAGGGGATGCCCGGCGTGTCGAGGAGGGCGGAGGGATGGAGGGAGGCGGCGGGGGCGAGGGAGAGGTCGGCGAGGCGCTCGCAGCCGGCGAAGGCGAGGGCGGCGACATTGGTCGCGCCGGGGGCGGAGACGCGCTCCAGCGCGGCGCAGCCGAGGAAGCAGCCGGCGGGGATCTCCTTCACGCCTTCGGGGAGGACGACCTCCTTCAGGTTGCCGCAATTGGAGAACGCGCCTTCGCCGAGCGAACGCAGCGTGGAGGGAAGGCGCACGCGCTCGATGCGCAGCGTGTTCTCGAAGGCGAACGCGCCGATCGTCTCGACGCCTTCCGGCACGACCAGCTCGAACCTCGCGCCGCGCTCGCGCTGCGTCGCGGCGTCGTGCCGCCGGAACATGCTCTCGGACACGGAGACGACGCGCCGCGCGCCGGGCGGCGGCGCGGCGGCGTCCGGCACGTCGGGCCGGCGGTCCTCCGGGCCGACGAAGGCGGGGAGCGCGAGGACGCCGTTCGTCGGGTCGGCGCCGCGCCACGCGACGAGCTGCGCGGCGTCGTCGCCGGCGGGGACCCAGAGCCAGCCGCCGCAGTCGCGGTTCTGCCACTTCACGGCGAGCTGCGCGGCGAGGTCCGCGCCGGGCGGCAGGATGCGCGTGCGTCCAACGTCCACGCCGAAGGGATACGACGGGTAGTCGCCGGGCGGGAAGAAGAACAGGCGCGGATCGGCGCGGAAGTCGAAGTCCGTGACGTAGTCCCGCGAGCGGACGACGTCCGGCACGTGGCGGCGGAACCACGCCGCGACGAGGCCGGGCGGAAGCTCGATCGTCTCGACGGCGTCGGAGAGCGATTCGGCGTCGAAGACGGAGAAGGCGCGCCCGGCGACGCGCTCCGGGACGCGCATCCAGGCGTTCGTGGCGCCGCGAAGCGGGCGCAGCACGCCGGTGCGCTGCGCGCCGCGGAAGCTGTCGACGGGATCGTCGTTCCAGAAGTCCAGCGTCCGGTCCCGCGCGGACCAGACGAAGCCGTCGAGGACGCGCGGGCCGTCCCAGACGAGCCGCCCGGCGCGGTTCCACGACCAGACGCGGCCGACGGGCTCCGCGAGTCCGGCGTCCGCGGCGCGGAGGACGGCGAATCCGGGCGCGCAGCCCTCGAACGCGCCGTCCTCGAGGTCGGGCGCGGCGCCGCCGAGCAGGAGGAGGGCGGCGAGGTTGGTGCAGCCCGCGAAGGCGCCCTTCTCGATCCGCGGCGCGCCGCCGAGGGCGACGACGCACCGCAGGTCGGTCCA
>CAMNDA010000271.1 GCA_946534745.1 uncultured Verrucomicrobiota bacterium
GAGGCGAGGACGAACCGGATCTGGTAGGCCGTGGCGGGGTCGAGGCCGGTCGCCGCGAAGGACGCCATGCCGGCGGAGGAGACCGCCACGGTCCCGGGGGCCGCGACGGCGCGCGCGTCGTCCCATGGATCGCTCGCGTCCGCCTCGAGCACGAGCGCCGAGAGCGTGGCGGAGGCCGCGCCCCGGCCGATCGAGCCGACGGGGACGTCGAACGTCGCGGACGTGTCGGCGCGGCGCGCGACCGAGGCGGCGCCGAGGAACGGCACGCCGGACGCCCACGCCTCGCACGCCTCGGCGTAGGCGGCGAGCTCAGCCGCGGAGAGGGTCGTCGAGCCCGTGAGCGTGATCGTGCCGTACAGGCCCGTCCCGCCGACGTTGAGCACGAGCGTCCCCTTGCCCGCCTTGGTCAGCCCGACCGTGCCCTCGACGGGGCCGAGGATGGTCGCCGTCTTGCCGTCCGAGACCTCCACCGTCGGCACCTGGCCGCTACCGAAGTCCCACCCGCGGTTGGCCGGCGACGTCGCGGTGCACACGAACGAAACCCTCGCCCCGTTCGTCACCACCACGGCACCGCGCAGCAACGCGCCGTCCGGCGTCGACTGCGGGACGGCCCGCTCGTCGACGAAGAAGAGCGTCTGCTTCTTGTACGCGTTGGCGACGCTCGATGCGTTGGCCGTCGTGTTGATTCCCTTTTCGCACGCGACGATCGTACCGGTGAATCCGCCCAGGTCGCACGCGAGCCGGAGGTTGCCCGTGGAGCTGGCGTACGCGTTGTCCCCGCCGAAGTCCTGGCCGATCGTGCCGGAGCCCGTGATCGGGACGTTCACGACGGCAGTGCGCGTGGAGGCGTCTCCGCTCCCGAAGAAGAGGGCGGCGCCGGCCTCGACGACCCAGTTGGCTCCTTCGTAGGTGACCGTGGCACCGCCGTCGCCGGTCCGGAATTCCGCCGTCGTGCCCGAGACGACGCAGAGGTTCGTGGCCGCGAACGTGCCCTTCGTCTTGTTGTTCACATAGGTCTTGCCGCCCTCGAAGACGAGCGAGCCGCCCCGGAACGCGTAGGAGACTGCGCCGGTCTCGCCCATGAGGCGGATGCATTTGCCGAGCGACAACCCCGTTCCGTCCACGTGGTAGACGCCGTCCGGGTCGACCGCGCCGAAGCGGAAGTCGCCGTCGCCGAACGGCTCCATCTCCGTCCCGCCGGCAATCGACGTCCAGCCCGAGAAATCGTCGAGGTCGGATCCGTATCCGGAAAGCGAGGAATAGTCGCCGGCTGCCGTCTCGGTCTTGACGAGCCAGTAGTCCGTCGCGCGCGCCGGCGCGGCGAGTGCAAGCGCCGCGACCCAGGCGGCGAAGGGACGAAGCATTCCTTCCATGGCGGGCATTGTACACGAAACGCGCCATCCCGTGCAAGTGCCATTTTGGGGCGCGCCACACATCGTTCTTGCCGGGCGAAGCGGTGATTTGGTAGAATCGGGAACGTCCCTGCGATTCCGAACGCCCGTCCCGACCTCCGACCGACCATGAACGATCCCTCTCTCCTCTCCGACGTCGAATCCCGCGCGATCACCGCGGAGAACCCCACCGGCGAAAAGGGCCGCGGCGGCCTCGCCACCGAGGGCAACGGCGCCGCGGCCGCCCGCGAGCTCGGCCCCGGCTGGAAGGTCTCGCCGTGCCGCACCGTCCAACCCGGCGAGACGCTCGTCCTCGCGGACGTCGGCGGCCCCGGCCGTATCCGCCACATCTGGATCGCCGACGGCTGCAAGGCCGACCGGCGGCTCGTGATCCGCTTCTACTGGGATGGCGCGGAGAAGCCCTCCGTCGAGGCGCCGCTCGGCGACTTCTTCGCCTGCGCGCTGCACGCCAGCGAGCCCGGCACGCTCGTCTCGAACCCCGTCTGCGTGAACCCGCGCCGGGCGCTCAACTGCTGGTGGGAGATGCCGTTCCGAACGCACGCCCGCGTCACGCTCGAGAGCCTCCACGACGAGCCCGTGACCGTCTACTGGCAGATCGACTACGAGGCCGGCGCGCAGCCCGCCGGCGCCGCCTACTTCCACGCGCAGTTCCGCCGCACGGACGGCGTCCCCGAGCGCGGCGTCCACACGATCCTCGACGGCGTCCGCGGCCGCGGGCACTACGTCGGCACCTACGCGCTCTGGGGCGTCCACGCGGACGGCTGGTGGGGCGAGGGCGAGGTGAAGTTCCACCTCGACGGCGACCGCGACGGCTGCACGATCTGCGGCACCGGCACCGAGGACTACTTCCTCGGCGCATGGGGCTTCGACGACGGCGGCTACCGCGAGTTCTGCACGCCGTGGTCGGGCCTCGCGCACATCCGCCGCCCCGACGGGCTCTACAAGGCCGTCCCGCGCTTCTCGCTCTACCGCTGGCACCTGCCGGATCCGATCCGGTTCAGGGAGGACATCCGCGTCACCGTCCAGGACCTCGGCTGGCGCTCCGGCGGCCGCTACCTCTCCCGCCGCGACGACGTCTCCACCGTCGCCTACTGGTACCAGTCCGAGCCCTTCACCGACTTCCCGCCGTTCCCCTCGCGCGACGCGCTGGAGATCGTCTAGACCGCGCCATGAAGACCTACTGCAACCCGCTTCCCATCCCCGACTACCCGATCGGCCGCAACGCGCCGGAGGGCGGCCTCTTCTGGCGCGAGCTCGCGGACCCGACCGTGATCTACGAGGAAGGCGTCTGGTACCTCTACCCCTCCTGCGGGATGGTCTGGTGGAGCGAGGACTTCGTCACGTGGAGGCACAGGCGCATGGAGCCCTACGACTGCGGCTACGCGCCCACGGTCGTGAAGCACCGCGGCCGCTTCTGGCTCCTCGC
>CAMNDA010000272.1 GCA_946534745.1 uncultured Verrucomicrobiota bacterium
TGTTTTACAACTTGGAAAATGATGCAAATATCGCTTGACAGAACGTCCGAAATGATGCATTTTTTGCAGGCGAAGCGACGCGAAGGGCTGAGAAGGGGCCGTCGGGCCGCTCTCGGGAAAGGATGCGAAAAGATGGAAATCAAGCGGAGTTTCTACAAGGTTCTCGCCGACTGGAAGGCCGACAAGCGGGGGCAGTGCCTGCTCGTCAACGGCGCGCGGCAGGTCGGCAAGACCTTCCTCATCGAGAAGTTCGGGCGGGAGAACTACGAGAGCTTCATCGAGATCAACTTCGCCCTGGAGCCGAAGTTCGCCGCCGTCTTCGAGGGCTCGCTCGACGTCCGGTCGATCCGCGAGCGCCTCACGGCGCTGCGTGGCGACGTGAGGATCGTGCCGGGGCGGACGCTGCTCTTTCTGGACGAAATCCAGGACTGCCCCGACGCGCGGACGGCGTTCAAGCCGCTGGCGCTGGACGGAACGTTCGACGTGATCGCCTCCGGCTCGTTGCTCGGCATCAAGTACAAGAAGAACCGGCGCGGGCGGACGCCGCGGTCGATCCCCGTCGGGTTCGAGCGCGAGGTCGTGATGTACTCGCTATCCTTCGCGGAATACCTAGAGGCGAAGGGGTTCGCGGACGAATCCCTCGCCCTCGTCCGGCGGTGCTTCGAGCGCCGGGAGCCGGTCCCCGACGCCGTGAACGAGCGGTTCCACGCGCTCTTCCGCGAATACGCCGTCGTCGGCGGGATGCCGGCCGTCGCGAGCGCCTTCCTGGAGCGCGGCCACTACGGGGAGGTCCAGACGCTGCAGGAGGCGCTGACGTCCGACTACGTCGCCGACATCCGCAAATACGCCGACAAGACGGACAAGCCGAAGATCGAGGCGTGCTTCCGCGCGATTCCGCGCATCCTCGCGAAGGAGAACCGGAAGTTCAAGTACGCGGAGATCGAGGACCGGGGGACGGCGCGCAAGTATCTCGCGAGCGTCGAATGGCTGCGTGACGCGAAGCTGGCGACGCTCGCCGAATGCGTGAACGTCGCGCTGCCCGGACTCGCCGGCTACGTGAAGGAGGAGTGGTTCAAGCTCTACCTTTCGGACATCGGGCTCCTGCTCGCGTCCTACGGTCCGCTCGCCAAGCGGGAGATGCTGGCCGGAACGCTCGCCGGAACCGTCAAGGGGGGCGTCTTCGAGAACCTCGTCGCCGGCGTCCTCGAGCGAAACGGCCATCCGGTCCGCTACTACCGGAACGACGACGCCGAGGTCGAGTTCCTGATCGAGAACGACGACGGCGTCGTGCCGGTGGAGGTCAAGGCGTCGGCGGGACGGTCGCGCTCGCTCGACCGGCTTCTCGCCGGCGCGTCCGTGCCCTACGGCATCAAGCTCACCGGCGGCAACGTCGGCGTCGCCGGCAAGAAGGTTACCCTCCCGCACTACATGTCGATGTTCCTTTAGCGCCGACTCGCCGTGGCGGGGTGCCGCCACGTCGGCTGCGGCCGGGCGTCGCGGCTTCGCCGCCCGCGTGCAAGAGGGCTCACGGGGCGGGCTCCTTCGCACCCTCCGCGGAGGCCGCGTGGGGGTCGGGCGCGTTCGTGGCGGGGTGCGGGTTCAATGCTGAAGGATGAATGCGCCCGATTCCTTTGGCATTGCCACGAAGAGGGAATCCCCCCTTCGCTGGCGGCTTGCGCAAATCGATACTTGACTATCGATTCGATTTTTGATAGCCTCCTCCGCCGTTCCGCGCGAACGGGGGTGTCCCGGGCGGCGGAACGCCCCCCACGAACGACATGAACGAAAACGACAGGTCGCCGGCACCCGCGCCGGCCGCGCCGCAGCCTGATTGCGGCATTGCCGAATTGGAAGCGATGCTCGCGCGCGTCCGCGCCGCGCAGAAGGAATACGCCACGTTCCCGCAGGAGAAGGTCGACGCGATCTTCCGCGCCGCCGCGCTCGCCGCCAACCGCGAGCGCATCCCGCTGGCGCGCATGGCGGTCGAGGAGACCGGCATGGGCGTCCTCGAGGACAAGGTGATCAAGAACCACTTCGCCTCCGAATACATCTACAACGCCTACCGCGACACGAAGACCTGCGGCGTCGTGGAGGAGGACGCCGCCGCCGGCGTCCAGCGCATCGCCGAGCCCATCGGCCTCGTCGGCGCGGTGATCCCGACGACGAACCCGACCTCGACGGCGATCTTCAAGTGCCTGCTCGCGCTCAAGACCCGCAACGGCATCGTCATCAGCCCCCACCCCCGCGCCAAGGCCTGCACGGCCGCGGCCGCGAAGACCGTGCTCGACGCGGCGGTCGCCGCCGGCGCGCCCGAGGGGATCATCGGCTGGATCGACGCCCCGTCGCTCCCGAAGACGAACCTGCTCATGAAGGAGGCGGACATCATCCTCGCCACCGGCGGCCCCGGCATGGTGAAGGCGGCCTACTCCTCCGGCAAGCCCGCCCTCGGCGTCGGCGCCGGCAACACGCCCGCGATCGTCGACGACACGGCCGACCTCGACCTGGCCGTCGCCTCGATCATCCACTCCAAGACGTTCGACAACGGCATGATCTGCGCCTCCGAGCAGAGCGTGATCGTGCTGGACGGCGTCTACGACGAGGTCCGCGCGCTCTTCGCCAAGTCCGGCTGCCACCTGCTCTCGCCGGCCGAGACCGAGAAGACGCGCAAGACGATCCTCATCAACGGCGCGCTCAACGCGAAGATCGTCGGGCAGAAGCCCGTCACCATCGCGAAGCTCGCCGGCTTCGAGGTCCCGGAGGACACGAAGGTCCTGATCGGCGAGGTCGAGAGCGTCGAGCTCTCCGAGGAGTTCGCGCACGAGAAGCTCTCGCCCGTCCTCGCGATGTACCGCGCCAAGGACTTCGCCGACGCGCTCGCCAAGGCCGAGCGCCTCGTGGCGGACGGCGGCTTCGGCCACACCTCCTCGCTCTACGTCGACGAGACCGGCGAGCCGGAGAAGATCGCGCTTTTCCGCGACCGGATGAAGACCTGCCGCATCCTCGTCAACACCCCGAGCTCGCACGGCGGCATCGGCGACCTCTACAACTTCTCCCTCGCCCCCTCGCTCACCCTCGGGTGCGGCAGCTGGGGCGGCAACTCCGTCAGCGAGAACGTCGGCGTCAAACATCTGCTCAACATCAAGACCGTGGCCATGAGAAGGGAAAACATGCTTTGGTTCCGCGCGCCGGACAAGGTGTACCAGAAGAAGGGGTGCCTCGCGGTGGCGCTCCGCGAGATGGGCCCCGTCCTCGGGAAGAGGAAGGCGTTCATCGTCACCGACTCCTTCCTCTACAAGAACGGCTACACCAAGCCCGTCGAGAAGGCCCTCGCCGCGCAGGGCATCCAGTTCACGACGTTCTCCAACGTCGCGCCCGACCCCACGCTCGCGTGCGCCAAGGAGGGCGCGCACCTGATGGAGGGCTTCCAGCCCGACGTCATCATCGCCGTCGGCGGCGGCTCCGCGATGGACGCCGCCAAGATCATGTGGGTCCTCTACGAGCACCCGGAGGCCGACTTCCTCGACATGGCGATGCGCTTCATGGACATCCGCAAGCGCGTCTACACGTTCCCGCACATGGGCGACAAGGCCTATTTCGTCGCCGTCCCGACGAGCGCCGGCACCGGCTCGGAGGTCACGCCCTTCGCCGTCATCACCGACGAGAAGACCGGCGTCAAGTATCCGCTCGCGGACTACGAGCTGATGCCCGACATGGCGATCGTCGACGCCGACCTGCAGATGATGGCGCCCCCCGGACTCACGAGCGCCTCCGGCATCGACGCCGTCTCCCACGCGCTCGAGGCCTACGCCTCGATGATGGCCACGGACTACACCGACGGCCTCGCGATTCGCGCGCTGCAGACGATCTTCAAGTGGCTGCCCGCCTGCTACGACGCGGCCGTCGCGAAGAAGGCCGATCCCGTCGCCCGCGAGAAGATG
>CAMNDA010000273.1 GCA_946534745.1 uncultured Verrucomicrobiota bacterium
AAGCAGGGGAAGGAGGCGGGTGCGTTTCATGGTCGGGATGGTTCGGATGGTCGGGATGGTCTCGATGGTCGGGATGGTCTCGATGGTCGGGATGGGCCTGATGGTCGGGATGGGCCTGATGGGCCACACGATAGGTGTTGTGCGCGCGTTGGATAATCCGGTTTATATCAAACCCGCCCTCCGATGTCAAGGCAGACGTGAAACCAGCGGTCGTGCGCGTCCGCTCGTTCGACCCGAGGCGCACGGGCCGCGGAGCGTCTTTTCCATGGACGGCAAACGCAGAATCCCTTATCGGAGTCGTTGTCCTAGAAGGGATTTGCTCAGTCTGTCCCCGTTAGACCCTTGTTTTCGTGAAAACACGATGATTCAGCTCCTTGTTTTCGTGAAATACCGCTTGCATTTTCTTCTGTTCCATGCCACGATTTCCCCTGCGACCATCCCGACCATGGAACGAATCCTCCCGATCCTTCTCGTCCTCGCCGCCGCGCTCGGCGCCCCGCCCGCCGTCCGCGGCGCGGATCCCGCCGCGCCCTACGTTCCGACCTACGACGCCGAAACGGCGTGGTACCTGGGCGAGCTCGGCGTCACGAACCTTCTCGACGCCGGCATCACCGGCCGCGGCGTCCGGGTCGGCGTCATCGACTTCGGCATGGGCGACATCGTGACGGGAACGCGCACGAACGTGCACTGCGCGGCGAAGGCCGGCCGGTCCCGCAAGGCCATGCACGGCCCGGCGGTCGAGGGCATCGTCGCCTCCGACGTCTACGGCATCGCGCCCGAATGCGAGCTCTACGTCTACGACGACGGCGACGGCACCGTCGACGACCTGATCGCCGGCTTCGCCTGGTGCGCCTCGAACGGCTGCCGCGTGATCAACTACTCGGGCGGCGTCCACCGGTTCTCGCGGGGCGTCGTCGACCTTTCGGAGGAGGCCGCCGCCGCGAAGCTGGAAGAGCTCCGCGCCGCGGTCCGCGCGGCGATGGGCGCGGGATGCGTCGTCGTCGCGGCGGGCGGCAACGCGCCGAACGAGACGTTGACCTGCCCGCAGGACGTCGAGGGCGTGATCAACGTCGGCGGCATCACGCGTTCGCGCCAGTCCGCCGGGCTCAACGACAACTGGTCGAAGGACTTCTGCGCCTTCGGCAAGGACGTGCCGGTCTTCGTCTCGCGCGCCGGCGCGACCGGCCGGGAGAGCGGCTCGTCCTTCGCCGCGCCGATGGCGACCGGCATCATCGCGCTCCTGCTGCAGCAGGAGCCCTCGCTCACGCGCGACGAGATCTACGGCATTCTGCAGGACACTTCCGTGAAGCTCGCCGAGGGCCGCTCGAAGATCTACGGCTTCGGTCTCGTCCGGGCCGCGCGGGTCCCGGCGGACTACAAGCGCCAGGCCGCGTTCGACGCCGAGCGCGCCGCGTTCGTGCGCATGACCTCGGCCGAGCTCCTCAACGAGGGCCTCGGCTGGAACGCCGAGCGCGGCTTCTACGAGACGAAGATGCGCCCCGGCGAGTCGATCCGGCTGGAATACCGGGCCTTCCCAGGGAACGCCACCGACACCAACCTCTACTGGTACTGCGGCAACATGCCGACCTTTTCGCCGATCGGCCTCGACCAGGTCCTTTCGATCCCCGGGAGGACGAAGCCCGGCGAGTTCCTCGTCTACGACGCCCGCAACGACGCGCGGCAGATCGTCTGCCGCCTCCGCGTCGACGTCGTCGCGCCCCCGCCCGCGGAACCCGCGGCCGCAACCGCCGAACTTCCCGCCTGGCGCGACGCGCAAGGCGCCGGGCGCGGAACCTACACGGTCGCCGTCCTCGGCGACACGCACTTCGACGCGGCGCCGGAGTCGGTCTACCATTCGCACTACGACGAGTCCAACCGCTACGCGAAGGTCCAGCACGAGGAGTTCCGCCGCAACGGCGAGATGTGGGCCCCCGGCGGACGCTGCCAATCGCTCGTCGCCGCCGGCGCGAAGCTCGCCGCCGCGGACCCCGCCACGCGCTTCGTCCTGCAGCTCGGCGACCTCGTGCAGGGCGACTGCTACGACGACGGCGACCACCGCCGGATGCTCGACGACGGCCTCGCCGCCGTCCGTGGCCCCTTCCCCGAGCGTCTGCCGTTCCTCACGGTCCTCGGCAACCACGACTACCGCGGCGCCGCCAGCGCGCGCGGCGTCACCCTCCGCTGGTTCGACGAGCTCCTCTCGCGGGAGATCGGCGCGCCGGTCTCCCTCCCGCTCCTCTCCTTCCGCGTGGACGACGACCGCTGGATCCTCTGCGACTTCGAAACGGCGGACCTCCTCGCCCTCGCGCGCGAGGTCGAGTCCGACCCGGACGCGCGCTACGTGTTCCTCGTCACGCACGGCCCCCTCACCGCGCCGGACGCGGCGAGCTGGCGCTGGAGCCTCAGCGGCTGGCCGAACAAGGGCGGCTGCGGGCGCGGCGTCCAGGAGCTCTTCGAGGCGGTCTCGCGCCGCCGCGCGATCGTGCTCTCCGGCCACATGCACTGGACGGCCTTCTTCCGCAACGAGAACCCGCTCGGCGGCTACACCGAGCTCACCGTCAACTCCGTCTGGAAGTCCGACGAGGTCGCCACCGCCGAACCCGTCAACGACACCCCCGCCCAGTACGGCCTCCGCCGCCGCGACAAGGTGAATTCGTGGGACCTCAAGGACTACGACGCCGCGATCGCCCGCTACAAGGCGGGCCTCGTGGAGTACTTCCTCGGCCTCGGCGCGGGCCACTACCGCCTCGAGATCTCCGACGAGAAGGTCCTTGCGCGCTTCTATCCCGGCGCCGCGACCGAGCCCGCGCGCACCTTCGACCTCTCCCCGGGGAAGCCGCTTCGCGGCAGTGACGAGTGACGAGTGACGAGTGAAGAGTGAAGAGTGACGAGTGACGAGTGACGAGTGACGAGTGACGAGTGACGAGTGAAGAGTGAAGAGTGAAGAGTGAAGAGTGAAGAGTGAAGAGTGAAGAGTGAAGAGTGACAAATGAAGAGTGAGCAGAAGAACCCTGACGCGGTCGAGCTCGCGCCGCTGCCGGCGCCGGTCGACTTCGAAAGCGACATGGACCGCCCCGTCCCGTTCGACGCGGGCGCGACGGTCCGCCTCGACTGCCCGGATGCCGCCGCCGCAACGTGGCTCGCGCGCCACTTCGCCGACTGGTTCGGCGCGCAGGCCCCGCGCGTCGTCGCGGAAGCCGGAGCAGGGCATAGGATTCCCGCCACCGGTGGGGCGAGCTCTCCGAGCGAGCCGTCGCCCGCGAATGGTGGGGCGAGCCCTCCGGGCGAGCCGGAATCCTACACCGTCTTCGCCGACTCTTCCGGCGTCCGGATTGCCGCGCGCTCCCTCGCGGGCGTCCGCTGGGCGGCGTATTCGCTCCGCCAGCTCGCCATCGCCCGGCGCGGGACGCTGAGGACCGAGGGCCGCCTCCTGCCGACGCTGCGCATCTCCGACGCGCCGCGCCTCGCGCTGCGCGCCGTGCACCTGTGCTGGTTTCCCGAGACGCGCCCCGAGCGGATCGAGCGGGCGATCCGCCTCGCGGCGCTGCTGAAGTTCAACTGCGCCATCGTCGAGCCGTGGGGGACGTTCCGCAGCGCGCGGCACCCGTGGTTCGGATGGCCGGACGCCCCCGCCACGCCGGAAGCGCTCTCCCGGCTCGCCGCGATCGGGCGCGACCTCGGCGTGACGCTGGTTCCGCAGCTCAACGTCTTCGGCCACGCCTCCCTGTCGCGGACCTCGTCGCTCAAGCACGCGGCTCTCGACCTGCGGCCCGAGTACGAGCCGCTCTTCGAGCCGGGCGGCTGGAACTGGTGCCTCTCGAACCCCGAGGCGCGCCGCGTCCTGCGCGAGCTCGTCGACGAGA
>CAMNDA010000274.1 GCA_946534745.1 uncultured Verrucomicrobiota bacterium
CCCCGCCACTTTCAAAGAACGAAAACCGCAATGAAACGCCTTGTCTTCCTCCCCCTCGTTGCCCTCGCGCTTCCCGCGCCCGCGGACGAGACGTCCGAGACGAAGCTCTCCGTCGCCTACGAGAACGCCGCGTTCACGAACGTGCTCGCCGACATCGGCGCGAAGATGGATGCGGCGAATCCGGAGGATCCCTTCCGGTTCATGCTCCGGCTCGACCGTTCCGTCACGAACGCGCTTCCCGCCGTCACGCTCCGCGCCGACGACATCGCGCTCGGCGACCTGCTTTCAAGGCTCGACGCCCTGGCGGGGCTCTCCCACGTCGAGGACGTCGGCGGGTTCCGCTTCGTGCCGCCAAGGCCGCCCGAGCCGCCGCCCCGCACCCTTGCGGAGGCGCTCGAACGATTCCGGCGCCATGCGTACCGAAGGAAGGGCGAATCGCTTCGCCTCTATGGCGTTCGGACCGTCGCCGACGCTGGCGACGGCACGGAATGGCTGTTCACCTGCGAATCGTGCCGATGGACGGCCGGGAATCCGTTCCAGGACGACGAAGCGGACGAGGAGGAGACGCAATGCACCGAGACGGTCGTCCTCCGGGTCGATTCCTCCGGCAAGGTGGAACGGTCGCGGGAGCCCGCCGAGGAGCGCGTCTTCCCGCCCCTCTGGCCGCCATCCGCCCTCAACTACTGCCGCGCGGCGGGCATCGATCCCGACGCCCTCTCGAGCCTCGCCGCGGACGCCGAAACGAACATGGTATTCGTCGTCGGAACCAACGCGCCAATCCGGGTTTCCCGCGCGGAGCTCGCCCGTGCGGAGAAGGAGTACTTCTTCCGGACGGTCGCCGAGGCCGATCGCATCGTGGTTCGGGACGGCGGCTTCGACTGCTGCACCCCCGATGAAATCATCGACAGGCAGAAGGTCTTCTTCGTCATCACCAATGCCGCCGAAATCGCCGCCTTCACGGCGATGATCCGGTTCGAGGACGGTCCCGGCGGGGGCCAGTGCATGTGCTGCGGCTACCCGGGCATCGACTGGTGGAAGGGCGGCGAACGGGTCGCCCTCACGTCCGTGCAACACGGTCTGGCGCTCCGTTGGGGTTTCTTCTCCGACGACTACCCGTTCACCGAGGAATCGGCCAAGGCGCTCGTCCAATGGCTCAAAGACCGCGGAATCTCCGCAGACACGGATTGACACGCCCTTGCCCGCAATGAAACGCCTCGCCCTCCTCTCCGCGCTTTTCGCGCTCGCGTTCGTCGCCCTGCTCGCCGGGGGCGTCGCGAACGCCCGCCGGGCCGCACGCGAGCGCGAACGGATCCTCGTCGCGCCGGTCTTCCCGGACGCACCGCGCCGGACCGTCGTCGAATCGTTCGAAGGCCTTCGGATCGAGTTGACGGCGATGGAGCGGAGGGTCCGGTCGGAACGCATCGACATCGTCGACCGCCTCGACGTCGAGTGCGTCCGAAGGGAGGACGTGTCGCCGGACGGCGCGCCGGACGAGGCGAGCCGGGTCTGGCTGCTCGTCGCCGAGGGCTCGCCCTCCGCCCGGAGGATCCGGGAGTTCTGGGACCGGGAGAACCCGCTCCAGTACCGGAAGACCGAGTGGAAGAACGAAGACACGGCCAACCGCTTCCTCGTGGATCGAACCCCGGGCGGGCCTGTCGGCGACATCGAACTCGGAACGTCGGAGGGCCGGGCGTTCCGCGACCGCTGGCTCGGCCTGGTCGCGGAGATCGAGGCCGACGTGGCCGCCAGCGGCTCGGTCCGCACGGAAACGAGCGCAGTGTCGCTGTTCTACGAGCACGGCGAGCCGCGCAGGACCTACGAGCGCCAGACGTGGATCAACCGGTGCCTTTCCTGGATCGGCCTGGCGGAGAAGCAGACCCGGGAGGAGCCCGTCCCCGCCGCGTGGACCAAACGGCCGTCGTTCCGCCTGTCCCCGCTCAACGTGGTCGTCGAGGAGAACCTGCCCGCACCCGCCGTCTGGTTTTCCGATATGCGGGGTCCCGGCATCCTGCTCCTCGCCGCGGATTCGCCCGCCGCGGCGGCCGTCCGCACCCTCCTCGAAAAACGGCATCCGTGGAGATGGCGGGGCCTCGACGACCCCCTCGACCAGTCGGGGCCGCTTGGAACCCTCTACCTGTGGACGTTCCACGACGGACGGGATATGGGGCATTACTATTCCGCCGACCCCGATCCGGAACTCGAAGACCTCCTCCTCGACCTGCGCCGCATTCTCGTCGAACACTCCGCCACGCGGAGCCCCGAGGCGAATGGACCTCACGCGGAGTCCGCGGAGGGCGCGGAGTTGGAACCTCACGCAGAGAGCGCAGAGAACGCAGAGCCGAAACCCCACGCGGAGTCCGTGGAGGGAATAACTCACGCGGAGTCCGCAGAGAGCGCGGAGTGAGTTTTCGTCTGGCGTCTGGCGCCTTGCATCGGGCCAGACGCGAGACGTCAGACGCCAGACGACAAGACGACCGGACGATGAGAGTCGCGCCGATTCGATCCTTCTGAAAAGGAGGCACGATTTCTGTCCGCGCCGATTTCGATTCCACCGTGCGTGATTTTGATGCATTTCGCTTCTTCCGAAGTGCGAAAACGGTGAAAATCACGCACGGTGGAATCGAATGGCGAAGAACGGCGGAAGAGGCGTCGGAAAAGGCGGCGGAAGAGCGGCGAAACCGGTGAGGGTTGCGGCGGAAGTGGGAAACTGGCAGAATGGATGCCAAAAGAACAACCCGGCAAGTTGGAAACAGAAAGGACAACTCCGGCAATTGGAAACAGAAAGGGGCTTTCCGTGAAAACGACCGCCGTCGATGACGTTTCGCAATTGAACCTGAACGATTCGCAACTCCTTTCCGTCCGGCGCGACGGGCGCGACGTCGCGTTTTCGATTCGGTACATCCTGGACTACGGCACGTGCGAAGCGGTTCCGGCGGTTCTGGTCTTCCGCGACGTCCGCGAGTTCCGGCACTCCGATGGAACTACCCTCGCGCACCCGGACTCGTTCTGGACCGCCGAGCAGACCCCTTTGCCGGACGGGAACGAGTATCGCCTGCAGATGTCGTCCAGCGGATCGACCTACGTCATCCGCGCGAACAGTGTCGAACTGCTCCTCGGTTCCCCGAGCGGTTCAAGGTGACGTGCAGCAGGACGCGTTGGCCGAAGGCGGCGCGGAACGGCCCTCGGCGGCGGAGAAACGCGGTTTCCGCTACAGCGCGGAGGCGAGGAGAGGGGCGGTCTCGGCGGCGTCGAGGCCCGAGGCGAGGGGGGCGAAGGAGCCCTGGTCGCGGAGGCGCAGGAGGGAGGAGAGGAGGGAGTCGCCGCGGGGGAGGGAGGCGTCGGCGCGGAGGAGGGAGAGGAGGGGATC
Organism: uncultured Verrucomicrobiota bacterium; assembly: GCA_946534745.1. Classification (GTDB taxonomy): domain Bacteria; phylum Verrucomicrobiota; class Kiritimatiellia; order RFP12; family UBA3636; genus UBA3636. The sequence continues at coordinate 3,368 of CAMNDA010000274.1, forward strand.
GCCCTCGGCGGCCTCGGGACCGAGCCAGAGCAGGGTCTCGCAGAGCGCGTCGAAGGCGCCGCGGCTCGCGTGCAGGACGTTGTCGAAGGGGTCGATCCGCATCGCGAGCGCCTCGCGCCGGTCGTAGAGGTAGCCGCGGATCGACTCCTCGAGCGCGCCGGCCGGGTTCTCGTCGCCGATCACGACCTCGTTGAAGTCGCGCCACGGGATGTCGAACTCCAGGATCATCGACATCGCGCCCGGCCCGGCCGGGTCCGCGTAGGGCGCGCGCTCGGCGGGGTAGAAGCCGTTGACGACGTAGACCCCGCCGGGGCCGGCGGGGTGCAAAACCTCGCCATGCTCGTGGGCGTGCTCGTGGGCGTGCTCGTGACCTTGCGCATGACCATGCTCGTGGGCGTGCTCGTGACTGTGCTCGTGACCATGCTCATGGGTGTGGCCGCAATCGCAGTCGTGGTCGTGGTGGGCGTGGCGGAGGCCCTCGGGCTCGAGGAGCGCGGCGTAGAGGCCGCCGCCGAAGTCCTCGGCGCCGCGGGCGATCCAGGCGCGCAGGAGGCCGTCGGGGTCGAGGACGAGGCGGTCCATCGCGGCGAAGGGGGAGAGGAGGCGCCCGGCGGAAACGACGGCGGCGAAGTCCTCCTCGAAGACCTCGGAGAAGCGCGCGCGGGCGTCGGCGCCGAAGAGCGCGGCGGGGTCCGGCGCGAGGGCCGCGCGGGCGGCGGGGCCAACGTGGCGGTCGTAGCGCTCCGCGAGGCCGGCGGCGGGGAGCGGGACGCGGCGCGCGACGGCGACGCCGGCCTCCTCGAAACGGTCGCCGATCGCGGTCACGACGGCCTGCGACGACATCGCGTGGGGCTTGAGGAAGGCGAAGGCGCGGCTACGCATCGGCGGGGCCTCCGCCGAGGGGGAGCGGGCGGTGCGTGAAGCGCGCCTCGCCCGAGACGAACGGCGCGACGGTCTGGCCTGCGCCGCGCAGGATCCACTTGTAGGTCGTGAGGCCCTCGAGCCCGACCGGCCCGCGCGCGTGGAGCTTGCCGGTCGAGATGCCGACCTCGGCGCCGAGGCCGAAGCGGAAGCCGTCGGCGAAGCGCGTGGAGCAGTTCCAGAAGACGTCGGCCGAGTCGACGGCGGCGAGGAAGCGCTCGGCGGCGGCGCGGTCCCGCGCGACGATGG
>CAMNDA010000275.1 GCA_946534745.1 uncultured Verrucomicrobiota bacterium
CGGCGACGACGGCGATGGCGGCGGCGGCGCGGGCAAGCCGGCCTCCGGCAACGACCCGAACCTCGTCGTCTGCATCGGCGACTCCCTGACCGCCGGAATCAACTGCGAGGGCGCGCCCTATCCTTCCCGGCTCGCCGGCATGTGCGGCAAGACCGTCCTCAACCTCGGCGTCGGCGGCGTCTCCTCCGCCTACGGCCGCTCCCACGTCGGCGAGGCTACCTCCCGCCGCCCCGGCTACGTCTGCATCCTCTACGGAACGAACGATCCCGGCCACTACATCGACCCGCCGGAGACCGCCGCGAACGTCCGCGCCATCGTCTCCGCCTGCAAGGCCGCGGGCTGCGTGCCGATCGTCGCGACACCGCCGCCCACGATCGAGCCCCACTGGAACAACAACTCCGGGCTCTCCGAGATCGCCGCCGCCCTCCGCGACGTCGCCCGGCAGGAGGGCGCCGCGCTCGTCGACCTCCACGCCGCCTTCTCCGGCGACCCCGCCCGCTACCTCAATCCCGCGGACGGGCTCCACTTCTCCGACGCCGGCGGCGACCTCGTCGCCAAGAAGTTCGACTCGAAGCTTTGAGCGGCGCCTCCCCCAGCGCCGCCCTCCGCATCCTGCACGTCGACATGGACGCGTTCTTCGCGTCCGTCGAGCAGCGCGACCGCCCGGAGCTTCGCGGAAGGCCCGTCATCGTCGGCGCCGGGCCGCACGAGCGCGGTGTCGTCTCCACCTGCTCCTACGAGGCGCGGAAGTTCGGCGTACACTCGGCGATGCCCTCGCGCGAGGCGTTCCGCCTCTGCCCGCAGGGCGTCTTCGTCCCGCCCGACATGGACCGCTACATGGAGGCGTCGGCAAAGGTCTTCGCGATCTTCGACCGCTACACGCCCCTCGTCCAGGGGCTCTCGTGCGACGAGGCGTTCCTCGACGTCTCCGGCGCCGCCCTCCTCTTCGGGGACGCCGTCTCCATCGCCCGCCGCATCCGCGCCGACATCGCCTCCGAACTGCGCCTCACCGCCTCGGTCGGCGTCGCCCCGAACAAGTTCCTCGCCAAGCTCGCCTCGGACCTCCGCAAGCCCGACGGCCTCACCGTCGTCCCGACCGACCCGGAGCAGATCCGCGACTTCCTCGCGCCCCTCCCCGCCACGCGCATCTTCGGCGTCGGCAGGGTCCTCGGCGAGACGCTCCGCGCCCATGGCGTGAAGACGATCGGCGACATCCAGAAGACGCATCCCTCCGCCCTCGCGCGCTGGTGCGGCCCCGCCGCCGCCGAGGCGCTGCACGAGCTCGCCTTCGGCCGGGACTCGCGCTCCGTCGAGACCGAGCGCGAGGAGAAGTCCATCTCGCGCGAGCACACCTTCCCCGTCGACGAGAAGGACCCCGCCACGGTCCGCGCCCTCCTGCTGGAGCTCGCCTCCGACGTCGCCCGCCAGGTCCGCGCCGCCGGCCGCTTCGCCGCCACCGCGCACCTCAAGCTCCGGACCGACGACTTCCGCACCATCACGCGCCAGCGTCCCTTCGAGCGCCCCGCGTGCGACGACTTCGCCTACCGCGACGCCGCCTCCGCCCTCCTCGCCGCGAACCCCGCCTCGCGCCCGATCCGCCTCGTCGGCTTCGGCGTCTCGGGCTTCACCGAGACGCCGCCCGCCGCCGCGCCCTCCCTCTTCGGCCCCGATCCCTCCGACGAGCGCGCCGAGAAGCGCGAAGCACTCTCCCGCGCCCTCGACGGCATCCGCTCCCGCCTCGGCGCCTCCGTCCGCCTCGGCCCCCCGTAGCCCGCCCCAAGCCGCCCCGCATCGTTTTCGCGCGTGCAAACGGTCCGCCTTTCTGCTAGAATGCGCCGCATGCACGAATACCCCATCGGCCGGCTCCTCGCCGGCGACGAAGAGGCCGTCAAGGCCGCCTACGACCGATTCCACGCCCAGCCCGTCGATCTGGAGCTGCTCCACGAGGGGCCCTACCCCTTCCCGAAGTTCCGCACGACGCTGCGCGGGACGACGTCCGTCTCCGGCCCCGGCACGTTCCAGGGCCGCGAGCGCTCGACGCTCACCTTCGGCCCCTCGCGCGAACCCGGCTGGTGGATCGACCGCGCGGACATGCCCGAGCAGTTCCCGATCGGCGTCTCGGTGCGCAACGTCTGGACGACCGCCCGCAACATCGTGCTGCGCTCCGGCAACCCGCACAACTACCTGCGCATGGTCGAGCACATCGTCGCGTTTCGCGTCGGCCTCGCGCTCGACGACGTCGAGGTCTCCGTCTCCTCCGGCGACCCGCCCCTCTTCGACCGCGGCAACCTCGACATCTACGAGGCGATCGAGAAGGTCGGCATCGCGACCACGGACGAGCCCGCGAAGTTCGTCACCGTCGACCAGCCGCTCACCTTCGGCGGCACGCGCGGCGACTTCCTCACGTTCCTTCCCGCCAGGCCCGGCGAACTCGGCCTCCGCGTCGACTGCGCCATCTCCTGGCGCAGCGCGATCGGCGACCAGCGCATCGTCTACGACCTCACGCCGGACACGTTCCGCATCGGCGCCCAGGCCCGTACCAACGCCCCCTACAAGGAGTACCTCTACGCGCGCACGATCGGCAAGCTCTTCGCCGAGACGCGCAACCTCGGCTACACCACGGGCAACATCCTCATCCACGGCCGCCGCAGCTACTACAACGAGCCGCACCTCATCTACGGCGACCGCTCGCTCGAGGCCGTCTGGCACCGATCGACGCTGGATCTGCTGGCCGCCGTCGCGCTGATGGACGGCGCCCGCTTCGCCGGCACGATCGTCTCCTACCGCGCCGGCCACACGCAGGACGTGCAGATGTGCTCCAAGCTCGTCCTGCACCGCCACCTCGTCCCGCACTCCTGAAAAAGGAGGGACCC
>CAMNDA010000276.1 GCA_946534745.1 uncultured Verrucomicrobiota bacterium
GGGACCAGCGCCGCGCCTGGCTCGAGGAGGCGGAAGCGGCGGCGGGCGTCCCCGCCGCCGAACCCGGGGGGGCGGTGGGCTCGTCCCCCCGTTCGTTGGAGAACCGCTGGTATCGCGTCCGCGTCCGCGAGGACGGCGCGATCCTCTCGATCTTCGACAAGGATCTCGGCCGCGAGCTCCTCGCCGCCCCCGCAAACGTGCTGCACTACACGCGCGACCGCTACGCCTCGTGGAGCGATCCGGCGGCGCTCCGCGCCCGCCGCATCGCCTCCTCGGTGCGCCTCGCGGACGACCGCAAGGCGATCCGGATCGAGAACGTCATCGAGGGAGCCGCCGACCTGATCGACGGCGAGCGCCTGAGGCGCTACGGCCACTACGCCTTCCCGTTCGCGCTGGAGAACCCGCGCTTCGCCGCGCAGCTGAACGGCCCCGTCGTGGACCCGTTCCGCGACGCCCTCCCGCAGGTCGCCAACTCCTACGCCTGCATCCGCGACTGGTGCGCGGTCGAGGACGGCGCGTGCGGCGTCGCGCTCGTCCAGCCCGACACGTGGGCGATGGAGTTCGGGGGGCAGCACGGCGCCGAAGCCTACGCGCGCGAAACGGCGCCCGCCTCCGCCGCGATGTGGAGCATCGCCTTCGGCGACGGCCTCCGGTGGCACTGGGCCGAGCCTCCCTCGTTCCGCTTCCGCTACGTTCTCACCTCCTACGCCGGCTCGTGGCGCGACGCGCGCATCCCCGCCTTCGCCGCCCGCGAGGTCGGCGCGCTCGCGGGCGACCCGGACGTCACGCGCCGCGTCTCGTGCGACGCCCCGAACGTCGAACTCGTCGCGCTCAAGGCGGCCGACGACGGCCGCGGCTTCGTCGCGCGCTTCCGTGAGACCGACGGCCTCGCCGTCCGCGCGACCGTGCGCCAGGACCTCGCCCCCGGCGCGCGCCTCGTTCTGGCCGACCTTCTCGAACGGCCGCGCGCGGAACTCCCCGGCGGCGTGCTCGAAATCGGGCCGTTCTCCTTCGCGACCGTCCGGATCGAGGCTTGAAACCACCATGTCCGGAACCGGATGGACGCGGACCGGCATTCGCGATCCCCGCCACCGTAGCCCGAGCAGGGAGGAGATCGAGCCGAGACCGGGCGCCGAAAAAAAGTGGGGAATGTCCAGTGGAACGCAGCCTTGAACTGCGCGCGCGTTTGGTGTACAATCATGGCGTTCCCGATTCACCCGCCCCTTCCCCCATTCCATGAAAAGCACCGTCCTCCTCGCCGCCCTGGCGGCGGCCTCCGCCTTCGGAGCCGCCACCGAAACCGAGACCTTCTCCTGGAAGGACTGCCCCGACAACGTGAAGGGCTACGCGATCCAGGACTTTCTGGAGCTGGTCGAGAAGAACGACTTCGTCGCCTACAGCCTCCAGCCCGGGAAGTTCTCCGGCGTCTGCTCGCGGCTCGACGCGACGGCCATGGAGCGCGACCTGGTGCTCGAGGAGGCCGAGCGCGTGGACCGCGAGAACGCACGGCGCATCGCCGAGGCGAAACGGAAGGCCGGCGGCGCCGGCGCGCCGGATCCGCGCGTGGCCGCGTCGAGCCGCTTCTCCTTCTCGCTGGAGAGGCTCCTCTCGCCCGAGCGCGAGATCTGGATCGTCCACCGCCTCGAGTTCATCGAGGGGCGAGAGGACGCCGACGAGCTGGAGGAGGGGGCGAAGGCCGTCGTCTCCTTCGAGGGGACGGACCGGGAGGGCCGGCTCGTGGACGGGCAGCGACTGAAGGGGCTGCTCCTGCCGACCGGCATCTTCACCGTGACGAACGTACACTGGACGGCCGCCTCCGGGGGCGACGAGGAGCCCGTGCGGGAGATCGACCGCCTCCGCCGCTTCGAATGGGTCGGCGACGGCAGCGCCGCGATCCACGTCGAGGCCCCGAAGGTCGAGCTCGAGACCCCCCTGCCGGTCTACTTCCGCACCTACGGGATCGGATACCTCAACGCCCCCACGATACTCCCCCTGTGGATCCGCGCCAAGGGCGGGCGGTTCGAGGTGACGCGCAACTTCCGCAAGACGTGCGAGCGGTGCGGCGGCAAGGGGAAGTGGATCGAGTGGAAGAAGACGGTCCAGAGCCTCGTCTCGTGCCCCGCGTGCGCCGGTTCGGGCGTCGTCGGCGTCGAAAAGACCTACGTGATCCTCGACGGGCCGCCCGGAGCGAAGCGTTCCTCCGCCGTTTCGTTCGAATAGCGCCTCCCGCCGTGCCGCCGGACCGCCGCCCCTCCCGCCGCAGACGGCGCGCCTCCCGCGCGCCGCGCGGCGGCGTCGTCCTGGCGGTGGTCCTCATGCTGCTCCTTGCGATCTGCTTCGCCTCCGGATTGCTTTCGCGGTTCGCGGTCCGGAGCTCGGCGCTCGCGCGGCGGACGCTCGTCGTGCAGCGGGCCTTCGTCGCGGCCGAGGCCGGGCTCGGCTACGGAGTGATGTCCGTGCGGGCCCTGCTCGCGGACGGCGGCATCCAGGGCTTCAACATCGGCCGCTACCGCATCGCCCAGCCCGAATCGCCGGACCCGGACCTCGAGCTGCGGCTCCTCATCGTGCCGCTTTCCGGATCGTTCCACGCCGGCGCCTCGACGACCGGGCGCCAGGAGATCGAGATCGTCGCCGGCGCGCGAGACCCGGAGACCGGCATCGCCTGCGTTCTGCGCGAGGTTCTCACCGTGCAGTGGACCTCTCTCGGCGACTACGCCGCGTTCTACGAGGGCGACCTGGAAGTCCACCCGGGGGCGACGATGTCCTTCGCCGGCCGGGTCCACTCCAACGGCAGCGTCTACGCGGGCGGAAACGTCGTATTCGGCCGCAACATCTCCTGCGCCGGCGCCTTCTACAACCGCCGCAAGGAGACCGGGGCCCGCAACGGAACCGGCGTCCAGGTCCGTTTCGGGGACGACGAGCGGCTCGATGCCTCCGAAAAGGATTCGCTCGCCCTCGTGAACACCTACGACTCCGCCTCGGAGAGCTACGTCGACTCCGAACTCGGCCACCTGTGGCTTTCCCGCTCCTCGCTCCGCTACGGCGGAGCCGTCCAGACCGGCGACCACGGCATCCGGCCCCTCAAGCCGCCGATCAGCGTCGAGGACGACAACCGCTCGATCATCGAGCGCCCCCTCTCCCCGGTCGACATCGACTACAAGGAAAGCACCGAGTCGCAGAAGTTCGCCAACAAGGCCGCGCTGCGCCTCCGCGTCTACCCCGACGGCTCCTACGTCCTGCGCGACCGCGCCGGCAACGACCTCACCTCCCGCCTCAGGCGCGCCGCGCTCGCGACGGGCTGGACAGACGACGGCCGCGTCTACCACGACAAGGACTACTCCACCGGCGCCTACCGCTTCGCGACCGCGACCGGCGAGAACGGCGCCCCCGTCTCGCTCGCCGGCGGCATCCAGACCGACAACGCCTTCTACGACCAGCGCGAGTGCGCGGCGATGCAGGCCACCGACCTCTACCTCGACCAGATCCTCGGAGACCCCGTCCTGCGCACCGTCCTGCAGAACGCCCCGGGCGGCGACAGCGGCCTGGACAAGATCCTCTACGTCGAGATGGACGAGCCCCTCGGCCACCCCGTCGTCACCGAGCGCACCGAGAAGGTCAAGACCGGCGAGCGCTGGGTCGAGGAATACACCACCGACCCCGTCTACGCCTACGACTACACCGACTACGGCACCGACCGCTACGGACGCAAGGTCTACCGCTACTACGACCCCGTGACGCGCCGCTGGCGCACCACCACCTCGCCGATCGTCGCCATTCCGGGCGAGACCGTCCCGGGCCACTACGAGGACGTCTTCGAGGACGCCGTCGTCGCCGAAACGAACTTCGTCCCCGTCCGCCCCTGCGTCCGCATCCGCAACGCCGCCAGCCTCGGCGGCCTGGACCTGAGCATCGTCTCCTCGCGCCCCGTCTACATCGAGGGATCCTTCAACACCGACGGCTCCTCGGGCTGGGCCGGCCAGGCGCCCTCGAGCAGCGCCCTCGTCGCGGGCGACGCCGTCACCGTCCTCTCGCGCAACTGGCACGACGCCTGGTGCCTCCCCGACTGGGCGGGCTACCGCACCGGCGGCGCCTCCGCCCTCGGCCGCACCGTCTACCCCCTCTCCAGGCGGACGCCCTCCGAGACCACGGTGAACGCCGTCTTGATGACCGGCATCGTCCCGACCGCCGGCTCCTCCTACTCCGGCGGCCTGGAGAACGTCTTCCGCTTCCTGGAGGACTGGCGCGGACTGAACTGCATCTTCAACGGCTCGATCATCTGCATGTGGAACAGCGAGGAGTCGGCCGCGCAATGGCCGGGCACCGACGTCGTCTACAGCCCGCCCAACCGCAAGTGGGGCTACTCCCGGATGGAGCCGCCGGGAATCCCGAACCTCTTCGACGTCCGCGAGACCGAATGGTCGCGCCTCGCCTGGGGCGACGTCGACTGGGATTCCGCCGAATGGGAGCCGTAGGCCCCCCCGATCCCGTCATCGATTCCGCTCGCGCGAGCCCGCGCCCGCCCGTCAGCGCAGCAGGTAGTCGGCGCGGAGGCGCTGGACCTCGAACGCGAAGTCGTGCCAGGCGGGGAGCGCGGTCGCCGCGAGCTCGTCGACCGTCGCGTCGTCCATGTCCGCCGAGACCCGCGCCGCCGCGGCGTCCAGCCTCTCCACGAGCGGCGCGAGGACGCTCTCGTAGAACCCGGGGTCGCCGACCTCGGCGTTGCGCCAGATGCCGCACGCGCCCGTCGGTCCCTTCTCGGCCTCGTACGACCGGCGCGCGGCGGCGAGGACGGGACGCAGGATGCGGCGGCGCTCGGCGTCCGTGAGCGCGAAGGCGAGGCGCCCCCACGAGGAGCGCCCGTGAATCGTCTTGAGCCCGTTCCACGAGCAGTTGCCCTTGCGTCCCCAGAACATCGGCTCGAAGTCCCAGACCGAATCCGCCGTCGGGACGCGCGTCGCCCAGGTCGTCCACGGGAACGCCCAGTAGAGGACGACGGACTCCGCCGTGAAGGCGACCTCCTCGCGGCAGTTCGCGCGGTCGGCCGGGTCGATCTCGCGGTGGCCCGGCTGGCTGTAGACGGGGTTGTAGATCGTGAGCCCGCCCGGCTGGAAGGAATGCAGGATGCCGTGGTAGGGCGTGTTCGCCCCCGGCGCGAGATAGCCCTCGAGCGAGCCCGCCGACGCGAGGCCCAGAGCGATCTCGGGCGCCTTCTCGTCGAAGACCTCGAGGCGGAAGTGCAGCCCCCACTCGTCCGCCATCGCCTGCCACTCGGGGACTCGGGCGTAGCCGCCGTTCGCGCCGGCGTCCACCGCGCCGCGCTGCGTCGCGACGTCCGTCCAGAGGCACGAGGCGTCGCCGCCGTAGCTGCGGTCGAGCTTCTCCGTGCCGGGTTTCGCGGCGGCCGCGGCGGCGTCCCAGCCGCCGAGGCCGAGAACGGGCACGGGGCTGAAGCGGACGACATAGGTCTTGTCGGGCTTCGGCGTGAAGACGGTGTCGAGGTAGTCCGCGACGCCGCGGACCTTCGCCTCGTCGTTCGCGCACATCGCGAACGAGCCGAGCCGCTCGAGGCGCTCCTTGCGCTTCTTCGGGTCGATCCCTTCGCCGAACGCCCGGTCCGCCTCCGCGAGCGCCGCCGCGACCGCCGCCGCGTCCTTCGCGCCGCAGACGGCCTTCGCGAGGCGGAGCAGGTAGACGTCCTCCGGCTTGTACGCGCAGCGCGGGTCGCCCTTCGCGGCCGTCGCGAGGCCGAGGTCGCAGAACGCGGCGACCGTCTCCGCGTCGCCGGTCTCGAGCCAGGCCGGGATCGCGTACTGCACGACCTTGAAGGACCACAGGCGGTTCGTGCTGGCGCCGTCCGCCGCGCGCGCCAGTTCGTACTCGCGGCGCAGGCGCGCCCAGTTGGCGTCATACGCCACGCTCAGCCCCGCGCCGTGGCTGAGCCACTCGTCCGCGGCCGCCGCCGCGCCGAGGACGCGCACCGCCTCCTCCGCGTGCCGGTCGGCGGCTTCGGGGGCGTTGTCCAGCAGGAACCTCCACGCGTCGAGGAATCGCGCGCGGTCGTTCGCCGCCGCGGCGTCCGCGAGCCCCTCCTCGGCGAGCGCGACGGCCTCCCGCGAACGCTCGGCGGAGCGCCCGAACAGCACCTTCGCGGCCTCGGTCTTGAAGCCGCCGCTCCGAAGGACGTCGATCTGCTCCTCGACGCGGTAGCGCTTGGCGTAGTAGTCCGCGAGCGCCTTCGGGTCGGCCGGCGCGGGCTCCTCCTCCGCGGGCGGGTAGGGCTTGCGCTCGACGCCGGGCCGCTTCGCGGCGGCGATCGTGAGGTCCGCCTGGTCTCCCAGCGCGGCGCGCAGCCGCTCGATGAAGCAGACCATCTCGCCGCGCGCGGCGTTGAGGTCGCCCGTCTTCGCGTCGAAGCGCGCGAGCAGCACCTTCGCCTTGCCGGCGAGGTAGCGCAGCTCGATGTCGCCGGACTTCTCCGCCTCTCGCGCGAGCGCCATCAGGAGCGTCGCGTAGCGGATGTCGTCGACGCCCTCGCGGAAGCCTTCCCACTGCAGCGTGTCGATCACGCCGTCCGCCGTGCCGTAGGCGTAGACCATCGGCTTGTAGGTCTCGGAGTCGTCGTTCCAGGGGCCGAGGTGGTGGGCGTAGTTGCAGAGGGCGGAATAGCCGCTGAGCCAGGCGCCGAGTCCGTTCTGGCGGCGGCTCAGCTCCGGGTCCTCCGCGCCGACGTGCTGATCGGCGTACCACGCGCTGTAGGTTCCCGTGCCGATCTTGTTCCAGACGTTCGGCGCGGTGGGGTCGGTCGGCTTGCGGGAGGCGTTGTGCCAGTTCCAGCGGTAGCCGGCGAGGTCGAAGATGTGGTCGTGCGAGGCGATGATGAACTTCAGGCCCGCGGCCTGGTAGGCGTCGAAGATCGCCCGGTTGTCGGGGAAGAACGACGTCCCCGGCTCGTCGCCGTAGCCGCCGTACACGTCGTGGTGGCCGTAGGTGCGGTCGTAGTAGTCGGCGATGCGCTCCGCGCGCGTCCGGGACGCCGCGGCGTCGCGCTCCTTCCAGACGAAGTCGACGCCGCCGACGAAGACGTCCGTCCGCATCCCGACCTTCTTCATGACGGCGATCGTGCGCTCGGCCTCGGCCGAGGCCGTCGCGCCCGGGATCCACTTCATGTCCTGGCCGTGCGCGACGGCGTCCGCGAGGATCGCCTCCATCTGCCGCCACATGAGCTCCTCGTCGCCGCCGTTGAGCGCGAGGATCTGTCCGCGGTTGATGTAGTCGTAGAAGCAGACGCGGAAGTCCATCCCGGGATCGGCGTAGGCCATCGGCCTCGGGAGCTCGAAGTCGAGGACCCGGATGGAGACGGGAACGGAGAACGACCCGAACCCGATCTCGCCGCGGTAGGTTCCGGCGGGCGTGCCGGGCGCGACATGCGCCGTGAGGAAGAACTGCTTGCTGACGCCCTTCTCCAGCGAGACGGGCCGGATCGTCTTCGCGTCGGCGAAGCCGGGGCGCATCGACGGGAAGGCGGTCGTCGGGACGAAATGGTCGTAGTAGCGCCCGTTCAGGAGCCGCGGCGGATTGAGCCACCACTCGGACGTCGTCCCGTCCGGCCCCGTGATCCGGGCGTAGTTCGCCTCCTTCGCCGTGTCGACGCGGACGAGGTCCTCGTCGTGCAGCAGCAGCTCGGGGCAGAGCTTGAAGCCCGTGTCGGCGAAGTAGCTGAACCACCCGTTCTTGTTCTGGTACCAGACCTTGACGACCGTGAGGTCCAGCGCGTCCGCGGGGAAGACATCGCCCTTTTCGCTCACGAACCGTCCGACGACGGGCTGCACCTTGCCGAGGTCCTCGTCGGCGCGGACGACGAACGAGCCCGGCTCGTATTCGCCGCGGGCGGCGACGATGCGGACAGTGCCGCCCTCCTTGCCGTCGGCGGGAATCGCGTCCGGCAGGCGCTGGACATTGCTCATCGCCGGCACAGTCCACCACGTCGCGCCAGCCCGGCACGGAAGCGCCGCGCTCATGGAAAGCGCCGCGGCGACCGCGGCGGAAAGGAAGATTGTCCGTTTCATGCGTTTCATTCTACCATCCGGCACCCTGCCGGGCAACGGTCCGAAAGGACAGATGCCCTTCACGATTTTGCGTTCGGCGCGTAGCTCGTCTCCGCGTCCCTGTCCACCAGGGAGCGGAAGGCTTCGTAGCCCTTCGACTCGCCGCCGGCGCGCTGGACGAAGAAGACGCGCGCGACGCCGCTCCCGCGATAGGCGCAGCCCCAGGTCGACCAGGCGCCGCCGTGCGACATCATCCGGCCGTCCTCCGACACCTGAGCGCCGAAGGAGCCCGTGGCGCCGGCGGACGGCATGTTTTCCATCTCCCTCCCTCCCGTTGGGTTCAGCGGAAGATCAGGAGCGTCGCGTCCGAGATGAACTTCGACTCGGCCGCGCCGATGTCGATGTCGGCGACGCCCTTCTTCGAAACGAACTTTACCCGCGGCCGGCCGAAGAAGTCCGTCGCCTCCAGGAGACGGGCCTCGTAGCCGGCCGCGCTGCCCTGGCTCCTGCCGGACGTGCGGTAGGCGAGACGCAGCGGATTCCGCTTGTCGAAGACGGGGCGGGCGGCGATGCACCCCTCGCTCCCCTCCGGCGCCGCATCCGACGAGAGGCAGTACGAGAACGACGCTCCGTTGCCGAAATAATTCGTCTCGGTGCCGTCTCCGTTCAGGTTGCCGTCGATGATGCAGTTCCGGACGACCGCCGAGGCGTTCGCCGCCTGGACCCCGCCGCCGGACATGCCGCTTACCATGCGATTCCCGATCACCGTGCAGTTCAGCATCGTCACCGATCCGTCGAGGATGACACCCGAGGCACTGGCCCCGTTGTAGACGGAGCCGACGTTGTTCGTGACCACGCAGTTCTCGATCCGCCCCTTCGTCGCGCGGATACCGCCGCAGCTGTTGTTCCAGCCATCTCCACGCTCCACCGAGTTGCCGTCGATCAGGCAGCGCGTCACGAGGGCGTCGTCCCCCGCGATCTTCACGGCGCCGTCCATGCAGCCGAAGTTTCCGGCCGTGCAGTCCGTCACGCGGCAGTCCGCCAACGTGCCGCCGTCGACGCCGATCTCGACGCCCGAGGGCACGTATTTCCAGCTTTCGGACATCCGGCCGTGGGCGACCGTCGCGTCCCGAAGCTCGGCGCCATCCCCGTTGATGCGGACGACCGTATTGAACGGCTGCGCCGCGTAGATGGTCGTCCGGTCGCGCCCGGCGCCGCGGACCGTGACTCCCCTGGGGATCGACACGGTCTCGAACACCCTGTGCGTCCCTCCGTCCAGAACGACCGTCGCGCCTTCGAACGACGCCAGCAGCGCCTCGTTCAGGTTGGTCGCCGCCGTGCGGGGCTCGGCGTACGGATACGCGCAGTCCGGGTTCGCCGCGGACGTCACGTAGATGGTGTTCTGAAGGACGACGAACGTCGTCGGCACGGCGTCGACGGAAGTCTGGGACTGCGAGCTCGAGACCGTCAGATCGACCCAATAGGTGCCCGGCGCGGTCGGTTTCATCGTGACCGGGGTCCCCCATAGCGTCATAGGCGAGCCGCCGTCCTCCGGACGGATCGTCCACCGGTAGAGAAGGACGGCACCTTCGTCGAAGCCGGACACGGACGCCGTCAGCGTCACCGTTTCCCCCGTGAACACCGGATCCTTGCTCTTCACGACCGAGCACGCGACCACGGTCGGATCGAACTCGGCGCAGCCGATGTCGACCGAGCCCTCCAGGATGCGGTCGAGCCCGTAGAAGTCCTCCGTCCCCGCGAGAGCGCACCCAAGAACGGACTCGGCCTTGGCCGCGTCGCCGGCGTTGCGGGCCGGGGAGCCGGATTGCAGATGGAAGTCGCCCGACTCCGGCGACAGGAACATCGGATCGCCCGTCTGCGGATTCGCGCCGTAGGCCACCGTCGGGCACAGGCAGTTGAAGCCGGTATAGTTCCGGCAGTCGTCGTTTCCGAAATACAGGTCCGCGCCGGTCGGCGCGGCGTTGCCCGCGACGATCGTGTTCACGACCGGCGCGTAGCTGGCGCCCTGCCATTGCACGTTCGCGACCGAGAGGTTGATGCCGCCGCCCTGCTGGCTCGCGGAGTTGCCGGCGACCGTGCAGTTGACGATGTTCGCGGGCTGCCAGGCCGTCGTGTTGATGACGCCGACGCCGCCGGCGGTCTTCCCCGAATTGGCCCAGACAAGGCAGTTCGCCATCGTGCCGGCCTTTTCGAAGAGCCGGACGCCGCCGACGCCTCCCGGCGAGGAGTTGTGGTCGACCATGCAGAAGGTCATCGCCGCGGCGTTCGCGGACGACCCCTCCAGGGACACGCCTCCCGTGCGGTTGCCCGCGTACGTCGTCGTGCAGCCCGTCACGCGCGACTGCGTCAGCAGGCCGCCCACGATCCGCACGGCGCCGCCGAAGGAGTAGTCGCCCGCCATGCCGACCGAGACGTTCATGATCGTCAGGTTCTTGACGCAAGCGCTCGGGTGATCAACGACGACCGCCGCCGCAAGCCCCGTCCTGCCATCCCCGGCCAGGATGCACGCGTCGCGGTGCGAGCCGTCGAGCGTGACGCCGTTCGTCACGTAGAGCGTCCGGTCGAGCGCGTACGTGCCGTCCGCGAGCGCAATGACCGTGCCCGGTTGCGCGCCGTCGATGGCCGACTGGATGTCTGCGATCGTCGACGTGGCCGGCAGAACGACGTCGCCCATCGAGACGGAAGCCGCCGCGGCAAGTATCGCACCCAGCAAGTGTTTCTTCATGGTCGTCGCTCCGCAGTGTCCGGTTTCGTTGTTTCTCCCGTCGTCAGTTGACGAAGATCACCATCTTTCCCTTCTTCGTCTCCGCCTGTCCGACGGCCTCGATTTCGGCGCAATAACTTCCTAGCGCGTTGACGTTTCCGAAGACAATCCTGAGCCCCACGACGTTTTCCGAAAGCACGCCCGTCTCGCAATCGGAAAGGGTCGCCAGGAGGATAACGTTCTGGCTCTTTCCGGCGATGTCGGAAAAGGCCGGGGCGTCAAGCGCGGTCCAGGCGTCCGAACCGGCGAGTTTCACGGAAACCGAACCGACCGCAAGTCTTGTATATGCGTTGCCAGCCAGATAGCACGCCGAAATGCGAAGCCGCTCGAGCGTAATGGCGTTGTCTAGCGTCCACTCCATCACCGCATTGTTCTGGAAGCCGTAGATATACGCCGCGCCTCCCGTCGTCGGCACGGTTCCGTCCGTCAGCACGCCGGAGTCGTCCGTCGCGTAGTTCGTTCCGGCGATGGCGCCGCTTGCGAGCGCGCCATGGTTGCCGGAGAGGATGTTGCCGGACAGCGCCGTCCAATCGCCCGGCGCGACGTCCTTCTGCGTCCACGACGCGGTCTGCGCATCGGCGGCCAGCATCGTGAACGTGCCGCTCCGCACCGTTCCCTTGGCAGTCGCGGCGTTGTTGGAAACGGAGAGTTCGTAGGCGTATTCCGTTCCGGCCGTCAGTCCCTTGAGCGCATACGAAAACGCCCCCGTCACACCCGTGGCGATCTTCGTTGCCGCGCCGCCGTCGAGCGCGAGGTAGACGTCGCATGTGGTCGCGTCCGTGCCAACATCGACGATCGAGCTGGAGACCGTCGCCTTGGTCTTCGCCGGGGCAACATCAACGGGTCCGAGGACGGGACCCGTCGCCTCCGCGAAACCGACGGCCTCGATCTCGGAATAATACTGCGCGACATTGTTGTGCTGGCCGAATTTCACGCGCAACCCCATGACGCCCTCGGCGATGTGCCCGGAGACCGAATCCTCAAGCGTCACATACAGCATGATGCCCGCGCCATCGGTACCCTTCCAATTGATCGATCCGCATCCAAGCGAAACCCAGTCTCCCGAGGCGGCGTATTTCACCAAAACGTCGGCGATGGCGATGTCGTCGTACTGACGTCCATCGGTGATGTCGCACGTGGTGATGCGAATCCTCTCCAGCGTCCTGGGGGCGCCGAAGTTCCATTCCACGGTCGCGTCTTTTGCGAATCCGAGCATCTCGGCATATCGACGGGATGTCGGCACCACGCCATCTGTAATCCTCGTGATGTTCTGCGCGACGGGGGTCAAGAACGATATCGTCCCTGTCGTCGTCCCGGTCTGGTTCAACAGAAGGTTGTTCGAAAGCGGGGACCAGTCGCCGGGCGCGCCCTCGCCGGTCGTCCACGCGACTTCGGCGCGAAGGTTCATGGCAAAGGAGCCCGCGAGGGCGAACAGCAGGGAGCGCAGGATCGTCTTCTTCATTTCAATCACTCCTTTTTCCTGTCGTGGTGACGTTGTCTGGGTTTGTTTCTTCGTCGGTGGCATTTATACACCAACCCCGGCTCCGGTGGATACCCTCCAACTGGAGGGGGAGGCCGCGACCGGCCGTCGCGCGCGGGGCGCGGCGGGC
>CAMNDA010000277.1 GCA_946534745.1 uncultured Verrucomicrobiota bacterium
CCCGCGCCCGCGCCGCGTGGCGGCCCGTCGGCGAGGCCCTCGGCGCCTTCGGCCGCGCGGCCTTCCCCGGCAGCGCCAAGGCGCTGCTCGACGCCTTCCTCGACTCGTTCTACCGCGACCTCCTGCGCAAGGAGTACGAGACGCCCGAGGAGCGCGAGGACGACCTCGGCGCGCTCGAGGCCGACATCGCCAAGTACGAGAGCCTGCGCGCCTTCCTCGACAACGTCGCGCTGCTCACCAACCTCGACCGCGAGGGCGGCCCGGCCTCCGGCTCCGCCGGCGCCTCGCCCGCCGAGTCGATCCTGCTCTCCACCATCCACCAGGCCAAGGGCCTCGAGTGGCCCGTCGTCATCCTGCTCTGGTGCGTGGAGGGGATGTTCCCCTCGTCGCGCTCGCTCGACGACCAGGGCGGCGACGAGGAGGAGCGGCGCCTCTTCTACGTGGCCGTCACGCGCGCCCGCGAGAGCCTGACCGTCTTCCGCCCGCACGTCCGCACGATGGCCGACGGCGGCGTGATGCCCTGCACCCCCTCGCGCTTCCTCAAGGAGGTCCCCGCCGACCTCTTCGAGCGCGTGGACAGGACCGGCGGCTTCGACGAGGGCTACTCCCTCGGCTGGAACGGCGGCTGGGGCGGCGGCTACGGCCGCGGCGGCGGCTACGGCGGACGCGGCGGCTACCGGCTGCGCTCCTCCCTCTTCGGCGGCGTCTCCGAGGCCCCGCCCTCCGGCGGCTCCTCCGGCGGCTACCGCCTCCGCTCCGGCCTCCTCGGCGGCGGCGACGACGAGCCCACCTTCGGCCCCGGCGGCGCGAGGCGGTAGCGCGGGCCGTGCGCTTGTGCTATCATCGCCGCCATGCAAGACGACCTCTTCTCCGCCGCCGGGGCGGCCCCCGGAGAGCCCGCCGCGAGCGCCGCCGACCCGGTCGCCGAGCGCGCCGCGTGGCTCCGCCGCGAGCTCGAGCGCCACACGGTCCTCTACTACCGCGACGCCGCGCCCGAGATCCCCGACTCCGAGTTCGACGCGATGATGCGCGAGCTCGCCGCGATCGAGGCGTCCCGCCCCGACCTGGGCGACCCCAACTCCCCCACGCGGCGCGTCGGCGGCGCGCCCTCCGAGGGCTTCGAGAAGTTCGCCCACGCCGTCCCGATGCAGTCGCTCGAGAACACCTACGACCGCGCGGACCTCGCCGACTTCGACTCGATGGTGCGCACGATCGTCGGCCTCGACGCGGTGGACTACGTCGTCGAGCCGAAGATCGACGGCCTCGCGTTCTGTGCGATCTACGAGCGGGGCGAGCTCGCCGTCGCCGCCACGCGCGGGGACGGCGAGACGGGCGACGACGTCACCGCCAACGTCCGCACGATCCGCGCCCTCCCGCTCCGCATCCCCTGCGAGGCCGAGCGCCTCGAGGCGCGCGGCGAGATCTACATGCCCAAGGCCGGCTTCCTCGCGCTCGCCGAGGAGCAGGCCGCGCGCGGCGAGGAGCCCTTCAAGAACCCGCGCAACGCCGCCGCCGGCTCGATCAAGCTCCTCGACCCGCGCGAGGTCGCGAGGCGCCCGCTCTCGGTCGTGCTCTACGGCCTCGGCGCGCTGCGCGGCGAGCCGGACCCCGCCACGCAGCACGCGCTCCTGGAACGCCTCGCCGCGCTCGGGTTCCCCACGCAGCCGCGCACGTGGCGCTGCCGCGGGCTCGACGAGGTCCTGCGCGCGATCGACGAGCTGGAGACGCTCCGCCACGCGTTCCCGTTCGAGATGGACGGCGCCGTCGTGAAGGTCGACGACCGCTCGCTCTACGAGACGCTCGGCGCGACGGCCAAGGCGCCGCGCTGGGCGCGCGCCTACAAGTACGCGCCGGAGCGCGCCGAGACCGTCGTCGAGGCGATCACGGTGCAGGTCGGCCGCACCGGCGTCCTCACGCCCGTCGCCGAGCTGCGCGCCGTGCGGCTCTGCGGCTCGACGATCGCCCGCGCGACGCTCCACAACGAGGACGACATCCGCCGCAAGGACATCCGCATCGGCGACCACGTCCTCGTCGAGAAGGCCGGCGAGGTCATCCCCGCCATCGCCGCCGTCCTCAAGGAGAAGCGCACCGGCGCGGAGCGCGAGTTCGCGATGCCCGACCGCTGCCCCGCCTGCGGCGCGCCCGTCGCGCGCCGCGAGGGCGAGGTCGCCCTTCGCTGCACCAACTACCTCTGCCCCGCGCAGCTCGTCGAGCGCCTCGTCCACTTCGCCTCGCGCGACGCGCTCGACATCGAGGGCGTCGGCGACCGCGTCGCCGCGGCGCTCGTCGACCAGCGCCTCGTCTCGACCCCGCTCGACCTCTTCGGCGTCCCGGAGATCCTCCTCGCGACGCTCGACCTCGGCCCCGCCGCCGCCGACCCCTCGCTCCCGATCGCCGCGCCGGAGGGCGCCGCCGCGCAGGAATCGCTCTTCGACGGCGAGGACGCCGGTCCGGCCGCGGGCGCGGGCTCCCGCCGCCTCCTTGGCGCCGCCAACGCGCGCACCATCTCCGCCGCGCTCCAACGCGCCCGCTCGCTTCCGCTCTCGCGCTGGCTTTACGCGCTCGGCATCCCGGGCATCGGCGAGGCCGTCGCGCGCGACGTCGCCGCGCACCACCGGTCGCTGCGCGACCTCGCGTCCTCGGCGCTCGTCGCCGACGCGCGCCGGCTCTACGAGCTGGAGGAGCGTCTGCCCGCGCTCTCGCCCCGCTCCCGGGAGAACCGCGACCTCGGCATCGCCGCGCGCGTGGCGAAGGCCGAGGAATACGAGCGCGTTTCGCGCGAGCTGGAGGAGCTCGGCGAGCGCCTCGTGCGCGAGGGGGTCGGCGCGAAGCTCAAGAACGGCCCGCTCGCCTACACGTGCGTCGTCAAGCCCGAGGCCGTGCGCGCGCTCGATGGCTTCTTCGGCTCCGATGCCGGCCGCGCCTTCCTCGCGGGAATGGAGAAGCTCGGCATCGACCCGGCGGGGGACTTCGGCGCGGAGAAGCGCGAGCGCCCCGAGCCGAAGGACGGCGACCCCTTCGCCGGCCGGACGATCGTCATCACGGGCACCTTCCACGACCTCAAGCGGCGCGACCTCGCGCAGAGGCTCCAGGATCGCGGCGCCAAAGTCGCCTCGTCCGTCACCGGCGCCACCGACCTGCTCGCCATCGGCGACAGCCCCGGCGCCGACAAGACCGCCGCCGCCCGCAAGTTCGGCACCCCGACGATGGACGAAGCCGCCCTCCGCTCCGCCCTCGGGCTTCCCGCCGTCGTCGAGCAGGCATCGCTGTTCTGACCTGAGATGACCATTCCCCACGGGAAAATCAGGGTTCTCCTCCTGGCCGGAATCCTCGCGGCGTTCCAGCGCGGGGCGATCGTCTGGGCGTTCGGACCGGCAAACCACCGCCTGTTCTTCTCGGAACGCAGGGAACGGACGATGACGGAGATTTCGGAACGCATCCTTTCGGAACGGGCCGGAGAGCCGGCCGACCCGGATTCGTTCGACGAGGTTTCCGTGACGCCCGAGATGGCCGGCGTCGCGAACCGGGCGGTTTCCGGTCCGGTCTTCGTCCGCGTCCGCGGGAACGAAGTCCGGTGGATGTGGCACGTGACGGCCCGAGACTACGTCCAATACGTCTACGATCCGGAACCCGCGAAGGAAGGCGGGGCCGGCGTTCCGGTCGGAACCGGCGGGAGGTGGCGGCGTGAACTTTACTAGGAAACCGCCGCGCGGCCTCGCGTTCTTCGCCCTCGCCACGGCGTCCGTCTGCGCGGGCGTCTGCTACGCGGTCGCCGAGTCCTCCGCGGGGATGCCGGCCGGCGAGGCCGTCCGGCGTGCGCTGCGCCTCTCCAGGTTCGCCCTCTTCTGGCTCGCCCTCGCCGTCCTTTGGCGGTGGACGTTCCGGCCCGGGCGCCCGAAGCTGCCTCCGCCGCCGCGGACGACGGCGGGATTCTTCTGGAGGACGTTCGCGGACGTGGCGATCGAACTGGCGAACCTCCTCGTCGACTTCCTTCTGTTCGTCCTGCTCGCGTTCGGCGTCCTCGCCTGCTCGCCGTTCTAGCGCGGGGCGGTCGCCATCTGCGCGACGTGGCGGGGGGGGGC
>CAMNDA010000278.1 GCA_946534745.1 uncultured Verrucomicrobiota bacterium
CCCCGCCGTTCTGCCGATCTACGGCTACGCGCGCCAGGACCGCAAGGACCAGCCGCGCGTGCCGATCACCGCGAAGCTCGTCGCGAACCTCCTGGTGGCGGCCGGCGCGAACCGCCTGCTCACGATGGACCTGCACGCGGCGCAGATCGTGGGCTACTTCGACATCCCGGTCGACCACCTGCACGCCGACCCGGTGATCACCGACTACCTCTGCTCCAAGCACTTCGCCGACCCGGTCGTCGTCTCTCCGGACACGGGCTCGGTGAAGAAGGCCTACAGCTACGCGCAGCGCTTCGGCTGCGGCCTGGCGATCGTCGCCAAGCAGCGCAAGAGCGGCAGCGAGGTGGAGGCCTACTCCCTCGTGGGCGACGTGAAGGGCAAGGACGTCATCATGATCGACGACCTCACGAGCACGTGCGGCACGCTCTGCGCCGCCGCGAACCTCTGCGCGAAGTTCGGCGCCTCGAGCGTCCACGCGGCCGTGACGCACAGCCAGCTGGACGACACCGGCCTCGCGCGCCTCCGCGACTCGGCGATCACCGAGCTCATCGTGACGGACACCGTCCCGCAGCGCGAGTACAGGCCCGAGGACAAGGTCGTCACCCTCTCCGTCGCCAAGCTCTTCGGCGAAGCCATCCGCCGCATCCACAACAACGAGAGCGTCAACTCGCTCTTCATCTAGTCGCATCCGCCCGCACGGGCGCCTCGCGCCCGCGCGGAGAGTCCTTTTGCAAACCCAACCCAAGAAAGGCCAACACATGGCACAAGAAACCAACATCGTCGCCGAACCGCGCACCGTCCACGGCTCCTCCGCCGCGCGCCGCCTGCGCCGTTCCGGCCTCGTCCCGGCCGTGCTCGCCACGACCGGCGGAGAAACGGAGCTGCTGCAGCTCAACGCCCACGACTTCGAACGCGAGGTCGCGCGCCACTCCAACCCGCAGTTCATCGCGCACATCGCGTGCGGCGGCAGCGTCCGCACGGCGCTCGTCCGCGAGCTGCAGCGCAACGGCATCACCGGCCGCATCGAGCACGCCGACTTCGGCGAGATCGACCCGGCGCGCAAGCTGCACGTCCACATCCAGCTGCAGCTGCTGGGCGACCCCGTCGGCGTCCGCGCCGAGAACGGCGTCCTCGAGCAGCACGTGCGCTCGATCGTCGTGTCCTGCCTCCCGAAGGACGCGATCGAGACGCTCCCGGTCGACGTCTCCGAGCTCCACAAGGGCGACGACATCAAGGTGAAGGACCTCGCGCTCGACGCGGAGAAGTTCACCGTCGTGGGCGACACCGAGCTCTCGATCTGCGGCGTCGCCGACGCCACCGAGGAAGTGGCCGCCGCGCCCGCCGCCGCCGCCGCGGACGCCGCCGCGCCCGCCGCCGCCGCCGCCGCGCCCGCCGCGGCCCCGGCCGCCGACGCCAAGAAGGCCCCCGCCAAGAAGTAACCCCTTCTCCCGTTCCCCTCCGACATGAAGCTCATCGCCGGGCTCGGCAATCCAGGACGCGAATACGAGCGGACGCCCCACAACGCGGGCTTCCGCGCGGTGGACGCGCTCTGCGCCTCCCTCGGCGGCTCGTGGAAGGCGGAGCCGAAATGGAAGGCGCTCGTCGCCCGCGTCTCGGACCCCGCCGCGGGGCAGCTGCTGCTCGTGAAGCCGCAGACGTTCATGAACCTGAGCGGCGAGTCGCTCGCCCCGATCCTGGGCTTCTACAAGATCCCAACCGCGGATCTGGTGGTCGTCCTCGACGAGGTGAACCTCGAGCCCGGCCGCATCCGCGTGCGCCCCTCCGGCTCCGCCGGCGGGCACAACGGGCTGAAGTCCGTCGCGCAGCACCTCGGCACGCAGGCCTTCGCCCGCGTGCGGATCGGCGTCGGCATGGGGCACGTCCCCGGCCGCGACCTGGTCTCGCGCGTGCTCGGCCGGGTCGAGCCCGAGGACGAGGCCGCCGTCGCCGCCGGCGAACGGCTGGCCGCCGAGGCGGCGCTCTGCGTCGCCGCGCGCGGCGCCGAGTTCGCGATGAACAAGTACAACGGCCCCGAGACCGTCGGCGCCTGAGCGCGCCGCGGCCGGACCGGAACGGAACGAAAACCATTCCAAACGAAAAGGAAACCCAACATGTCCAAGAAGAAGTACGAAGCCCTGGTCATCTTCTCCGCCGCCGTCCGCGACGACGGCCTGGAGGCGGCCGTCGGGCGTTTCGCCGACGAACTCAAGGCGCTCGGCGCCGAGATCGAGTCCACGGAGGCCCTCGGCCGCCGCACGTTCGCCCGCACCCTCGCCAAGCGCGACGCCGGGCTCTACGCCAAGGTCCGCTTCGACGCGGAACCGGACGCCATCGCGAAGATGCGCGAGCGCTTCCGCCTCTACGAGGACACCTTCCGCATCCAGTTCCGCACGCGCAACCTCCGTGTCGAGGCCGCCAAGGCCAAGGACGACGCCCGCCGCGCCGCCTACATGGCGAGCGTCGAGGCGAAGGCCGCCGCCGCCGCGGCCGCCGCGGAGCCCGCCGCCGAGGAGCCCGCCGGGGAGCCCGCCCTCTAGGCGCGACACCGGCGCGAACGGAAGGAACCCGCGCAATGTCCGGATTCAACCAGGTCATCCTCCTCGGGAACCTCGCCAAGGACCCCGTCCTGCGGCGCACCGGAGACGGCCTCGCCATCTGCTTCCTGCACCTGGCGGTCGACGACGTCCGGCGCAACCGCGCCGGCGAGCTCGTCGAGGAGCGCCTCTTCGTCGACGTCGTCGTGACGGGCCCCCAGGCCGAAGCCGCCAACGCCGCCCTCTCCAAGGGCAGCCGCGTCTTCCTCCAGGGCCGGCTCCAGGTGCACGAGTGGACGGGGCGCGACGGCGTCAGCCGCTCCGCCCCGCGCGTCGCCGCGCAGCGCATCGACTTCCTCGGCGCGCGCCCGGCCGACGGCGCGAAGGCCCCGGCCCCGGCCGCGCCGGACGCCGCCGCCCCCGCCGTCGCGCCCGGCGCCCCCGCCGGCGCGGACCGCGAGGCCGGCGTGAAGCCCGGGGACCTCCCGTTCTAGCCCAACCAATCGAAACACGAACCGCAAGGAAACACAACCATGCCAAGCCGCAAAGACTCCAAGACCCGCAAGCTCACGCCGCTGCGCAAGCGCAACCCGAACGGCGACGTCACCGTCATCGACGTGAACGACGTCGAGTTCCTCAAGCGCTACGTCAGCGAGCAGGGCAAGATCCTCCCGCGCCGCATGAGCGGACTCAAGTCCGTCCAGCAGCGCAAGGTCAAGCAGGGGATCCGCCGCGCCCGCGCGATGGGCCTCATGATGTAAGACAAGCCCGGAAAGGAAAACCGAAATGTCCACCGAACTGCTACTCACCACCGACATCGACAAGCTCGGCCTGGCCGGCGACATCGTGAAGGTCGCGGACGGCTACGCCCGCAACTTCCTCGTGCCGCAGGGCCTGGCGGAGCCGGTCACCGAAAGCGCGAAGCGCCGGATCGCGAAGATCAAGGCGGAGCAGGAGAAGGTCCGCAAGGCGCTCCTGGACGCCGCGACGAAGCTCGCGGACTCGCTCAAGGACGCGTCCGTGACGATCCGCGCGAAGGTGAGCGAAGGCGAGGCCCTCTACGGGTCCGTCGACGCCGCGCAGATCGCCAAGGCGATCCAGCTGCTCGGCTTCCCGGAGATCACCTCCGAGATGGTCGCGCTGGAGGAGAACATCAAGACGCTCGGCACGTTCGACGTCCCGGTGAAGCTCCACCCCGCCGTCGAGCAGACCGTGAAGGTCTGGGTCGTCGCCGAATAGGCGCCGCCCGATCCGCGCCCCGGCGGGCGCCCGGCCTCCGCGGCCGGGCGTCCGCCGTTTGTTTCCGCCGCGCGCCGTCCCGGGTGGGGCGAGCTCTCCGAGCGAGCCGCTACTTCGCCTTCCGGCGCTCCATCCGTCCCGGGTGGGGCGAGCTCTCCGAGCGAGCCGCTACTTCGCCTTCCGGCGACGCTTCGGCGCCGGCGCGCCGGCGCCGGGGATCGCGTCGAGCGTCCAGGCTTCGACGCAGCGCGCGGGGCCGCGCGTCATCCACAGCCCGCGGGTGTAGTCCGGCATCGCCTGCGGCGCGCCGCCCATCGCGATCGACTGCTCGGAGAGCACCGTGATCGACATCCAGGTCGCGGCGTCGTAGCAGTCCAGCGGCGGC
>CAMNDA010000279.1 GCA_946534745.1 uncultured Verrucomicrobiota bacterium
GCTTTCGCAGCAGGCGGCCGACCTGGTCTCCCTCGCGGACGGCAACCTCGCCCGCTCCCCGCGGACGACCCTCACGCTCGCCGGCAACTCGCCGGCCAACAGCGACAAGGCCTGGCAGAGCCCGGCGGAACTGCTCGTCAACGGCATCTTCGACACCGTCACGTCGGCTTCCGACGAAGGCCACCTCTACCCGATCCGGACGGGCGCCTCCGTCACGCTCTCGTTCGGGACGTCGGCGCGCGTGGACGAGGTGCGCGTCTATTCGGCCTGGCGCGACGCCGGCCGCGTCGACGTGGGCGTCGCCTCGGTGGACGTGTGCGACGGCGAGGGGAACTGGACGTCGCTCGCCGGTTCGGAGCTTCCGTTCGTCGACGGCGGAGCGTCCGTCGGCTGGCGCCTCGTCTTCGCGGACGGCTCCGGCGCCCCGCTCGCCGCGGGCGCCACGGCCGTGCGCGTCGTCTTCGGCACGATGGACAACGGCTGGACGGGCATCGCGGAAATGGAGGTCCTCGGCGCCTACTCCGGGACGCACACGGTGACGTTCTGCGACGAAAACGGCGATCCGCTGCCCGGCGTGCCGCCCCAGACCGTGACGACCGGCACCGCCGCGACGGCGCCCGACCCCTCCCTCGTCCCGGAAAAGGCGCCTCTCGTCTTCGTCGGATGGGACGTCGACCTCTCCGCCGTCTTCGAGGACCTGTTCCCGCGTCCGGTCTACGGGACGGAAATCCAGTATTCCCGGAACGGCGCGTGGGAGCGGACGCCCTTCGCCGAGCAGGCGGCCGAGCTCGCGCCCGCCTCCTCCAACCTCGTGCGGCGACCCACGACGTCGATGACGCTCGAAGGGGCCGAGCAGCAGGTCGTCGCCCCGCCCAACCTGATGGTGAACGGCGTGTTCGAAGGCCACTTCGACACGTCCAAGGAGGACATCGACGTCTATGTCATGAAGAGCGGCGTCAAGGTGACGTTCGACTTCGTCGCGGAGGCGCGGGTGGACGCCGTGCGCGTCTTCTCGACGTGGAGCGACAACGGCCGCAACGACATCGCGGTCAATTCCGTGTCCGTCCGCGACGCCGTGGGCACCTGGAGGACGCTCGAGGGGTCGGCGCTGCCGTTCGCGAACACGAGCGGCATCGCCCTCCGAAGCGTTTTCTCCGATCCCTCCGGCGCCCCGCTCGCGAGAGGCGCCACCGCCATCGAGATCGATTTCGGAGCGGTGGAGAACACCTATGTCGGGATGGCCGAGATCGAGATCCTCGGGGAACTCACGGGCGTCTACACCGTCACGTTCTGCGACGAGAACGGCGATCCGCTGCCCGGCGTCGCGGTGCAGACCGTCGCGGCCGGCCACGCCGCCACGGCGCCCGACCCCTCCGTCGTGCCGCCGAAGGAGGGCTTCGTCTTCGCCGGCTGGAGCGAGGCGCTCGACACCGTGCTGTCCAACATCCGCCCCCGGCCGGTCTACGCCGCCCCCGGCGTCGTCCTCGTCTCGTCCGGCCCGTTCCGCACCGGCAGCATGATCCCCTTCGGCCTCAACGTGCTCGCGGAAAGCGGCGCCGTCGCCGCGGACGGCGCCGTCGCCATGTCCGCCACGCGCGACCCCGGCTACAACAACGCGAACACGAACGCGGCAGTCCTCGTCGACGGACGCTTCGTCTTCGCGAACGGGGACGGCGACGTGGCCGCGATCAAAACCGACGCGCAGTTCGTCTACGAGCTTCCGTCGCCGCGCGACGTGGACTCCGTCGGCTTCTACACCTTCTGGAGCGACGGCGGCCGCGACGGCTTCTCGTTCTCCTCGATCGCCTACCGCACGGCGGGCGATCCGAACTGGAAGACCGTTTCCTTCGACGAAGTCCGTTACGGCCTGGGCGACAATTTCTCGCACGGATCGTATTTCGTCTCGGTTTCGCGCGCCGGCGGGCCGCTCCTCACGAACGCGGTCGCGGTCCGGATTCCCTTCCCGGCGATGGACAACTCCTGTGCCGGCGTCGGCGAAATCCAGGCGCTGCGCGCCCCCGTCGCCGCCCCCCGCGCCGCGTGGACCGGCGAAACATGGAGCGGGACGGTCCGCCGTCCCGGCGGCGGCAGCCTCCTGCGCCGCGGCTCGGGCACGACGGCCTCCTTCGTCCGCAACGGCGCCGCGCCGGACGCCGCTGCGCTCGCGGCGCTGGCCGACGGCGTCGTCTCCGAGAGCTCCGCCGCCGTCTGCCCCGTCGCCACCGACGCGATCTTCGAGGCGCTCTTCGACGCGCCGGAGCGCGTGAGCCGGATCGAGCTCTGGACGAACGGCGGCGGCGCGCACGACGGCCTTGCCGTGAACGAGGTCCTCTTCCGCCGCGCCGGCTCCGCCGCCTTCGAGCCGAACGACGACATGGAGCCCTTCCGCTTCGTCACGTTCGAGGCGGACGGCGACGACGCCTCCTCCGGCCGCCAGCACGTCGTGATCGAGGCCGCGGACGGCGGCCTTCTCGCCGCCGACGCCACCGGCGTCCGCATCTGGTTCGGCCGCGCGGACAACGACCGCACCGACCTGCAGGAACTGGAAATCTTCACCGACGTTCTTCCCGGCACG
>CAMNDA010000280.1 GCA_946534745.1 uncultured Verrucomicrobiota bacterium
CCGGCCTCGCGATGCTCTTCGTCTCGCACGACCTCGCGGTCGTCCGCTGCCTCTGTCCGCGCGCGATCGTGATGGACCGCGGCCGCGTCGTCGAGGCGGGGCCGACGGCGGAGCTCTTCTCGAATCCCCGCTCGCCCTTCACGCGCGAGCTGCTCGGGGCCGTCCCCCGCTTGCGGCGGGGCGGGGCGGCGTGCTAGTATCCCGCGCCGTGACCGAAACGATCAAGATCCTGTGCCTGGCGGTCGTCCAGGGCCTCACCGAGTTCCTGCCCGTGAGCAGCTCGGGGCATCTGGTGCTGGCGCAGCGCTTCCTCGGCGTTCAGTCGCCGGGGCCGGACCTGGAGCTCTTCCTGCACGTTGGGACGCTCCTCTCGGTCTGCCTGTTCTACCGCCGCCGCCTCGCCTCGCTCCTCGCCGATCTCGCGCGCGGGCGCCGCGCGGGCGTCCTCTACGCCGCGTGGGTCCTCGTCTCGATGGTCCCGGCGGGCGTCGTCTACGCGACCGGCGGGGACTTCTTCGACCGGATCTACGACTCGCCGCGGACCGTCGCCGCGCTGCTCGTCGCGAACGGCGTGCTGCTGCTGCTCTCGGCGCTCCCGGAGCGCCGCTCCCGGGCCGAGAGGCCGCTCGACGGCCTCCGCGCGCTCGCGATGGGCGTCGGTCAGGCGATCGCGGTGCTGCCCGGCATCAGCCGGTCGGGGACGTCGATCTCCGCCGGCCGCCTCTTCGGCCTCGGCCCGAAGCAGGCCGCGGAGTTCTCGTTCGTGATGTCGATCCCGGTCATCGCCGGCGCGGCGCTGCTTGAGCTGGCCGAGACCGGGCGCATCCGGGCGGCGCTGGACGGCGCGGAGATCCCCGGCTTCCCCGTCGCGATCGGCCCGGCGCTCGCCGCCGCCGCCCTCGCGGGCGTGGTCGGCTACGCCGCGCTGCGCGCCGTCGTCCGCGTCCTCGACCGCGGCTCCTTCTGGGCGTTCGGCCCCTACTGCCTCGCCGTCGGCGCGCTTGCGTGGGCCTTCGCGTAGCGCGCGCTAGAACACGCGGAACGAGCGGACGTACCAGTTGTGGTACGAGACGGGATGGGAGCCGTCGGACGGGAAGGAGCCGTCCGGCGCGCGGGCGGGAGCCGGGTCGCGGAAGAGCTCGACGATCGCGTGGGTCGTGGCGAGCGTGGTGCCGTCCTGCACGGAGTCGTTCTCGCCGAACTTGGGCGAGTAGGCGTCCGCGCGGAGGATGACGAGGTAGGTCTGTCCGCGCGTGGTGAAGCCGTCGATCGTGCCGCGGAGGAGGCTTTCGCGCTCGTTGTCGTCGCGGGGCGAGGCGAGGAAGACGAAGTCCGAGAGGAGCTTGTTCTCGTTCCGGTAGGAGCCGGAGTCGTTGCCCGCGCCGAGGAAGGAGAGGTCGCGGACGACGTTGCGCGTGGTGTCGAAGACGGAGGACCTGGCCTGGTGGGCGCCCCCGGCGTCCTCGATCATGCGGCAGACGTCCGTCGCGAGCACCAGGGCCGTGGAGGCGTCGATCGCGTTGGTGACGGTGCCGCCTCCCGAGGTCGAGGGGTAGGGCGCGCCGTTGAAGACGGAGGCGATGGGATAGGGGTTGAGGTAGGCGCTGGGGGCGCCCCGGACGCTCTTGTTGTTCGCGACCTTGGACGACTGGACGAGCGGCGGGGCGTTGAGGTTCACGCGGCCGTTGTGGACGGCGGAGTAGAGGTCCTTGAAGGGGTCGCCGGCGGAGCCGTCGCCGGAGAGCTCGGTCCAGTCCACGTCGCCGCCGGCCGTGACGCCCGCCGCGACGATGTCCTTGCGGTCGGGGTAGCGGTCGCGCTCCGTCGTGAAGTAGTCGACGACGGGGTGGAAGTCGGCGCGGTCGCTGCCGAGGCGCCATGTCTTGAACAGGGAGAGCGTCTCGTAGGGGCCGCACATCACCGTCCCGAGGTCGGCGGCGTTCTCGTAGCCCTCCGCGGGGATGCGCGAGTAGAGCTCGGAGGCGAGCCGCGTGCTGCTGACCGAGTTGCCCTCCAGGACGAACGGGCTTCCCCCGCTCTTGGCGGCGTGGAGCATGTCGGGCATGTGCGCGCCGGAGGAGGTGTTCATCCAGTCCAGGACGTTGCCGAAGTCGTCGTCCGGATTGAAGAGGAAGGCGGTCTGGGCGAAGTTCCAGATCGAGGCGTGGATGCCGCCGCCGACGCACTCGTCGCGCGCGACTTCGTTGGCGTCGGAGCGGAGGAAGAGCTCGTCGACGAAGGTGGCGAACCGGCCGCCGCCCACGCCGCCGCCGTGGATGCCGCCGCCGCCGCCGGCGTTCCGGGCGATGATGTCGTTGATCCAGAAGCCCATCGTCGAGCCCACGGGCCGCTCGCCGTTGGTGACGAGGCTGCTCGTGTCGAAGGCGAACGCGGGCACGGCGCAGAACGCCCAGCCCCAGGCGAGGTCGCCGAACGAGCCGGCTTCGCTCGCGCCGTAGCGGTACTCGCCGCGGAAGTTTCCGCCGAAACGGGAGGCCCGGCCGTGGTAGACGGCCGGGTCGACGCGGATCCAGTTCGCCTTGTCGTCGATGGCCGGGGCGGGGACCTGCTGGATGGTGCCGCCCTCGCCGTCGATCGTCACCTTCACGCGGATCGGGACGAGCACGTCGCCTTCCTCCTCGTCGAACTCGGCCTTGGTGGGTGGGTAGAAGTCCCCCTCGTCGTCGTTCCACTTGCACACGATCTCGAAGTCCGCGTCGCCCTCCGCGCCGATCGTTCGGCTGCCGCCCGACGTGCTGCTGTCGTTGACGGAGGTCATCTGGGACTGGGCGGATCCGGACCGGAAGAAGTCGTTCCACACGATAAAGTCCTGGGCGCCGCCGCCGCCGCCGTGGATGCCGCCGCCGCCGCCGCCGGGCCTGTATTCGATCAGGTTGTTGCGGATGGTGGTGTCGCCTCCGCCCGCGACGGTGTTGTCGTCGGGTTCCCCGCCCATCACCTCCCATTCGACCTTGATCCGGCCCTTGTGCGTGCTGCTCTTGGTGGTCTTGTTCTGGCAGACGGCCCGGGCGCCGACGTGGAGCGAGCCATGGTAGGTCTTGTACCACGTGGTGTTGTCGTCCGGATCCGGTCGGGTCTCGGTGCCGGAATCGTCGATCTCGATGTAGGCGTAGACGCTGTTGAGGAGGGGCGCCGATTCGGTGCAGGGGTAGTTGAGGGGGTTGCCGGAGCCGTTGAACGAGGGCTTGTTCTCGGAGACCGTGACCCGGTTGCCGCTGTTGTCGATGACCTCGGTGGAGACCTTCGGAAGGAAGGACCAGTAGTTGCAGGTGGGGGAGGTCGACTGGCCGGGGATGAAGTCGGAGTCGAGGCCGTCGAGCAGGGCGACCGTGGCGAGCGCGGCGCGGGAGAGCTGGTAGCTCTGGCCGCAGTTTTGGAAGATGGTGAACTGGTCCTCCGCGTAGGCGGTGGGGCTGCGGCCGTTGGCGATGCGGCTGCGGGCGAAGATGCCGACCATGGCGCGGAAGGTGCGGCGGACGAGCGCGGTCCAGTCCTTCGATGCCCAGGAGGAGAGCTCGGAGCGGCGGGGCAGCTGGATCTTGGGGTTTCCGTCGGGGTCGAGCTCGGCGAGGGACGGGGCGAAGCCGGCGAAGAGGTCGGCGGGGTAGTAGCCCTCGAGCGCGGTCGGCAGGTCGGAGGCCGCCGTGGCGAGGACGGCCGAGCCGCACTGCTTCTTCGCGTCCGCCATCGAGTAGAACATCTTGTACGAGTTCCGCTTGGAGACGAACGTGGAGGGGTTCTTGACGAAGGGGGGGACCTGCGTTCCGTCGGAGTCGGTGGCCTGGCCCGACGGGATCATGAGCGCGAGGGGGTCGCCGCCGGTGCTCGCCTTGCGCTCGGCGGCGGTGCCGCCGCCGTCGTTGTTCATGTCCAGCAGGCCGGTGGTGTCCAGCGCGATGAACGCGTAGCGGCCGACGAGCGAGTCCTCGGTGGGCCGGCCGTAGTTGCCCCAGGTGCCGCCGGAGCGGGCGGGGCTGGCCTGGGAGGCGGAGATGGAGCTGTAGATCGGGGCCCAGTTGCACTTGGCGGACTTGGCGAGGGCGAGCTGGGCGGGGGTGAGGTACTCGGCGATCTTCGCCGTGAGGACGTGGGCGCCGGCGGTCTCGTTGTCGCCGAGCTTGGCGCACTCGTAGTGGTCGCCGTTCTCGGCGGAGGCGAGCCAGGGGTAGGGCCAGGGGGCGACGGGGTCGTCGTTGCCGGGCGCGCCGAAGGCGAGGTCGATCGCCTCCATCGCGCGTCCGAGCGCGGTGTCGAGCGAGCTGCGGGCGACGAAGGCGTTCTTGAGGTTGGTGGAGCCGCCGCGCTCGGTGCGGACGAACGTCGAGAAGGCGACGGCCATCAGCATCAGGACGGACAGGACGCCGAGCACGATGACGAGCGCGGAGCCGCGGCGGCGGCGGCGGGGGGAAGGGGCGGGATGCATGGGTCGCGGTCTCCTAGTTGTAGGCGTCCCACTCCCAGTCGTCGGCCGGCCGGGTGTAGACGCCGTCTTCGTAGTAGTGGCGCATGAAGTTGGGGAAGGTGACGGCGCCCTCGAGCGTGTCGGAGACGATCGTCTCGGAGGGGCTCTCGATGCTCACCTCGTAGGGGTGGCCCCAGGGGTCGAGGAAGGGGGCGCTCTCGTCGTCCCCCTCGAAGCGGTCCGGCGGGACGTCGAGGTAGACGGTGCCGTCCGCGTCGCCGCCCATCAGGACGGCGAGCTTCCCCTTGGTGAGCTTCGTCCAGCCGGAGCCGAAGCCGGCCGGCCAGTCATGCTTGGCGACCCAGTAGGACTTGAACGCGGTGGCGATCTGCTGGGCCTCGGCCTGGGCGAGGGTGGCGTAGGCGCGCTGCTGGGCGGAATAGGCGGCGGCCCCGAGCAGGCCCATCAGGATGCCGATGACGGCGACGACGAGCAGCATCTCGAGCAGCGAAAAGCCGGCGCGGCGGCGGGAGGGAAAACGGTTCATCGGCGTCGTCTCCTATCTCACGATGATGTCGTCCTGGGACTTCTCCTCGACCCCGATGCCGTCGCGGCCGAGGGACCGGACGGTGAGGCCGGAGAACTTGCCCTTGCGGGTGAGCTGGCACCGGACCTTCACGTAGGGGACGTTCCAGAGCACCTCGGCGGGGAAGTCCGAGGTCTTCTGCGCGCCCGTCGAGTCGTAGTAGCGCCTCTCGTAGGGGCGCGTGGCGGCGGTGTTCTGCGTCCCGTCCGCCTCGGGCCCGGCGGAGAACGTGAAGTTCGCGCCGCTCGATCCGGAGCCGCCGGAGTAGATGGTCGAGCTGCTGCTGCCGACGGTGCGCGTCACGGTGGAGCCGCCCTTGTAGACGACCTTCACGATGTCGCGGTTGCCGCCCACGGCGCCGGGCGCAAGGCAGTACATCTCGATGCTGTTCCCTTCGACCTTGAGCGGTCCTTTCCATCCTTCGAACCGGCGGCCGTCGACGGCCGTCGCCGCGTCGCGCGTGAGGGCGCCCACGACGGCGCGGACGGCCATGCCGCCCTCGGCGCGGACGTAGCCGGCGTCCCACGAGGAGGACGCCTGCTGGAAGAGGCCGCCGATCATGACGACCATGATCGCCATCACGGCCGTGGCGACCAGAACCTCGATGAGGGTGAAGCCCGTTCGAAGGTTCGAAGGTTCGAAGGCTCGAAGGCTCGAAGGTTCGCGAAACTCTCGGTTTGGGGGCATGGAAGGGTGCCTTTCGCGCTAGGGGCGGTGGACGAAGGTGAACTCCTGCGAGTAGAGGGGCTCGCGGATGTAGACGTCCGGGAAGCCCCGGTCGGTGGAGATCACGGAGATGACGTAGACGTTGGGCGCCCAGACCCGCTCGCCCGGGTGGCGGGAGTCGGTGTCGGGCGCGAGGACGTTGCCGTTGCCGACGCGGCGGCGGACGGCCGCGAGGCGGATGAGGTACTGCGCCGGGACGGCGATCTTGTCCTCGGAGGGGGGCTTGGGCGTCGACTCCTTCTCCTCCCCGAAGTACCAGATGTTCTCCCGGTCCTTGGCGGGGAGGGACGTCACCTCGTCCTGCGTCTGCTGCTCCCAGAACTGGGCCACGTAGGTGGTCGCCGGGGAGAAGGGCGACGTCTCGCCGCCGTTCTTCGCCCGCTGGTGGAGGTCGTACATCGCGGCCGACGACGTGCCCGAGGAGAACTTCGGCAGGCCGGTGGACCCGACGGCGGCGTTCCAGAACTTGGAGGGGTCGTTCCAGACGTCGATGCGGTCGATGGCGCGGATGTTTCCGGCGAGCGTCTGCAGGACGGTGGAGGCGAAGGTCAGCTCGCCCATGTCGCTGCGGGAGTTGGCGCTCTGCCGGAGAGAG
Source organism: uncultured Verrucomicrobiota bacterium (assembly GCA_946534745.1). GTDB lineage: Bacteria > Verrucomicrobiota > Kiritimatiellia > RFP12 > UBA3636 > UBA3636. The sequence goes on from CAMNDA010000280.1 coordinate 6,331, forward strand.
ATCGGGAAGACGCCGAAGATCGCGAGCATGCCGCCCGCGGCGACGACGAGGGCGAGGGCGACCTCGATGAGCGAGAAGCCGGAGCGGCGGGAGGAGGGGATGCGTGTCATGGCGGGGATCCTCACTTGGAGATAGTGCCGTCGACGGAGACCTGCACCTGGCGGGTCTTCTTGGTGCTCACCTCGTAGATGGGGAACGTGACCTGGCTGTCGGCGGTTCCGTCGGCGAGGAAGTGGACCTTCGTGTCGTAGTTCTCCTTGAACGCCCCGTTGGAGTCGTAGGAGTCGGCGAAGACGTAGCCGGCGGGCAGCGTCTGCTCCGGGTAGATGAGCCATCCGTAGTCGGCGCCGACGGCGAAGCCGCCCGCGTCCTTGGCGATGCCGAAGACCCAGGCGTCCTTCTTTCCGTCGAACCACGGCGGGACGGTGACGTCCGCCATCTTGGCCGTGCTCATGTCGAACACCTTGATGCCCTTGTACTTTCTCACGATCTCCTTGTTCTTGTCGCGCCAGACGATGGATCCCGAGTCCGTGCCGATGTCGGTCGAGTCGCCGTCGATCACGAACCCCTGCTCGGCGGAGGCCAGGTCGGCGTACTCGTCCTCGATGAACTTGGCGGAGATGCTCGTCTCGCGGCCGCCGACCTGGAGGTAGGAGGGGTTGCGGCTGCCGGAGCTCACCGCGGAGACGGTGCCGGCCTTGCGCACGACGGCGAAGGTGTTCATCCCCGTCACCCAGACGTAGGTGTCCTCGCCGTCGACGCACGCCTGCTGCCGGGCGAGCATCAGGGCGCGGCGCATCGCGTCGGCGCCGGAGGTGTCGGCGATCGCGCGCAGGATGCCGTTGAAGCCGCCCACGACGACGACGGACATCAGTGCGATGATGCCGATCACGGCGACGAGCTCGAGCAGGGTGAAGCCGGCCCGGCCGCGGGTGCGGGCGGCGCGGCGGGCGGAGGGGCCGGTGTGGCGGGTGTCTTCCATGGGGAGAGGATCCTTTCTCCGGCCGCCGCGGAGGGGCGCGGCCGCCGGCCGATGCGTCAGTTGGCGTGCACCTCGACGACGTTGTTCATCAGGTCGAAGCTGATCCGGAACGGCTGCGCGAGCTGGAGCGGCCGCCGCTTCTCGTCCCGCGAGAAGCGGTAGCGCTTGCCCTCCTGCTTGCGGTACGCGCAGTCGTCGTTCGTGCAGTAGTCGCGCGACCCGGTGAGCGAGAAGTACGTCTCGCAGTGCGGGCATTTGACGAACGGCGCGAAGTAGACGAGGACGGGCTTCTTGCGCGCGGGGATCGCCTTCCCCTCGTCGTCCGTCGCCTCGCCGCGGTAGGCGAGGCGGGCGTCCACGACGTCGCGGACGGGCCATTTGGTGACGGAGGGCTCGACGGGCGTCGTGAACCCGTTCAGGTCGAGGAAGGTCTTCTTCGTCCCGTCGGGCAGCACGGCGTCGAGGAGGTTGCCGACGATGAGGTCGTTGTCCCCGGCGTACGACACCGAATAGGTGAAGGTGTCGACGGATCGGCCCTCGTCCTCCGAGCCGCGGAGCCCCTCGCCCGAGCCCTTCTTGAGCGTGGGCTTGGCGCCCTTGGGCAGGGGCCAGCGGCCCATGTCGTGCCAGTACTCGACGATGGCGGCCTCGAGGCGCTCGGCGTTGTTCTTGTTGCGCTTGTCGGCCGCCGTCTTCGTGAGCTGGAGGATGGCGGTGGAGAGCAGGCCGGCGAGGATGCCGATGATGCAGACGACGATCAGCAGTTCGATCAGCGTGAAGCCGGAGCGGCGCGGGGAGGTGTCTTTCATGGGAGGACTCGGTGGATGGTGGCGGAGGCGGGGTTACCAGGACGTGAGGATCCGGACGCGGCCCTTCTTCGGGTCGGTCCAGGTCCAGGCCGCGGCGGTCATGGGGAGGACCCGCTGCTCCGGCGTGAGGCCCGAGGCGGCGGCGACGTTCTCGGGGAGCGTCACCTTGCCGTCGGCGTCGAAGTCGATGATGGCGAGGACGAAGTCGGAATGGGCCGCGGTGTCGGTCAGCGACGGGAGGCTCGCCTCCGGATCCCCGCCGGCGTTCTCGAGGGTCTCGAGGTACGCGTTGAGCCGGCTCTCGACCCAGGGCGGGCAGACGCCGAAGCACTTCTGGGCGTAGGAGCGCTCCAGGAGCTGGTCGGCCGGCCAGCACTGCACGAGCGGGGGGTCGGAGCCGTCGAACGTCGTGATCTCCTGCCCCTTCCGGGATCCCATCGTGTACTTCGGCGTGAAGGTCCGCACGTCTCCCTCCGGGACCGGGAGCTTCGCGCTCCACCAGTTGAGGACCGAGGCGATGCCGGGGTCCATGGCGAACCACAGGTCGCCCCCCGACGTCTTCACGCCCCGCTTGGCGTACTTCTCGAGTAGCGGCTTGGAGGGGAATCGGTGGTTGTTCAGGGCGAGCGTCGTCCAGGCCGCGGCGACCTGCGCGCAGAGGTCCTTGGCGGCGAGCTCGCGGGCGCGGTCCTTCGAGCGCCCGAGGATCGGCACCAGGATGCCGGCGAGGATGCCGATGATGATGATGACCGTGAGCAGCTCGACCAGCGTGAAGCCGGCGCGGCGGGCGGGGGGAGGGGTGAGGGGTTTCATGGGAGGGGTCCTCGCGGGGCTAGTTGGTTCCGCTCACGATGTCGTCCGACGTCCCCTCGGCGCCGTCCGGCCCGTCCGACCACAGCTTGTAGGTCTCGTATGGGGGCATCGAGACGTAGTGCAGCTCCCGGCGCCAGGCGTCGCGGAACGTCGCGTTGAGGTTCGTGACGAGGCCTTCGCTGATCAGCGGGTGGGGGCGCGGGCTCTCCCAGGTCACGATGCAGCCGGAATCGGCGATGCGGTTGTCCGCCCCGAGCTTGCCGCCGAGCATCGGCAGGATGCGGCGCACGGCGTTGAGGTCGCGGTCCGAGTCCCCGAGCTTTCCGTTCACGCGGCTGTTGAACTGCGTCCACTGCGGGACGCCCCCCTTCATCTGGTGCGTGGAGGCGTTCACGCCGCAGAAGGCCTGCGGCCCCCGCTCGGCCGTCCCGTTGTAGCGCGGCATGAAGAACGAGGCCAGCCCGAACGTGTAGACCGTGCAGGAGTGCCCCCATTCGGAGAGCGTGCCGCGGCCGTTGCCCACGAGGTTCTTGGCCGTGTCCTCCGAGTTCTCGCCCCAGCCGTGCCGGGTCGGGTACTCGTAGCCGGTCGGCTGCCGGCCCAGGTAGAACGGGACCGGCGGATACTTGCCGTAGATGGCCTTGAACTCCTCGAGGGCGTGGGACACCTTCTCGATCGTGGCGCGCGTCTCCGCGATGTCGTTGCCCTTGCCGATCGCGCCCACCATGCGGAAGACGAGTCCCGCCAGAAGCACGATGATCAGCACGACGACGAGCATCTCGATCAGCGTGAATCCCTGTCTTTTCTTCGTTTTCATCTCAGGTTCGGAGGTTTGTTCAGCATTCAGCATTCAGCATTCAGCATTGCGGCGCTAGCCGCCCGACATGCCGCTGATGATCTGGGTGAGCGGCGAGAACATCGCGATGACGATGGTGCCGACGATGACGGCGAGGAACACGATCATCATCGGCTCGATGATCGAGGTCATCGCGTTCACGGCGTCGTCCACCTCGTTGTCGTAGGTGTTGGCGATGCGGTTGAGCATGTCCGGCAGCGCGCCGGTCTCCTCGCCGACGTCCACCATCGAGACCACCATCGGCGGGAACTGCCCCGAGGCCTCCATCGAGGGCGTCATGTTGTCGCCCTCCTTCACGGCGTCGTGGATCTGCTGGTAGGCCTTCGCGATGACCGCGTTGCCGGAGGTGTCGCGCACGATGTCGAGCGCCTGGAGGACCGGGACGCCGCTCTGCATCAGCGTGCCGAGCGTGCGCGTCGTGCGGCCGATCGAGGACTTGCGGATGAGCTCGCCGAATCCGGGCAGCTTCAGCTTGATCCGGTCGAAGAACATGTTGCCCCACTTCGTCTTGTTGACCATCCGGCAGGCGAAGACCAGCAGCACGACGCCGATCGCGATCGGGACCGCGTAGTTGATGAAGTTGTTCGAGACGTTGATGACGAACTGCGTCACCGCCGGCATCTTGGCGTCGTTGCCGAGCATGTCCTTGAACAGCTTCTCGAACTTCGGGATGACCGCGACCATCATGAAGCCCGTGAGGCCGAGCGCGACGCAGAGCACGACGATCGGGTACGTCATCGCCGCCTTGACCTTGCTCTTGATCTTCTGCGCCTTCTCGAGGAACTCCGCCAGGCGCGCCAGCGAGATCTCCAGCGAGCCGGCGGCCTCGCCCGCGCGCGTCATGTTGACGTAGAGGTTGTCGAACACCTTCGGGTGCTGAGCCAGCGCGTCCGAGAACGTCGCGCCGCCCTCGACCGCCTCGCTCATGCCCTGCAGGACGCTCTTGAGGCCCGGGACGGCGCTCTGCTTGGTGAGGATGCGCAGGCCGCGCAGCAGCGGCAGGCCCGACTCCACGAGCGTCGCCAGCTGGCGGGTGAGGACCATCAGGTCCTTCGGGCGCACGCGCTTGGAGACGAAGATCTTCGGCAGCTTGATCTGGATGTCCAGCGCGCTCTTCTTCTTCTTGCCGCCCTCGGCGACGAGGGACTTGGCCGTGAGGTTGTTCTGGCGCAGGACGAGCTGCGCCTCGGCCATGTTCTGCGCCTCGACGACGCCGCGCTGCTCGTTGCCGGCCGCGTCCTTGGCCACGTAGTTGAACCGTTGCATGGGGGATTTCCCGGGTGGTGGATGGAAAAGGGGGCGGTTTCCCGCCAACGGCGCCGATTGTAGCACACGTGCCGCGCGCGCGCAATCGCAAAAAAGCCGCGCGCATTGCGCGGGCGGGCGCGTTCGGCTAGAATCCGCGCCGCTGTGAATCTCTACGTCCACGTCCCGTTCTGCGTCTCGAAGTGCCGCTACTGCGCGTTCCGCTCCGAGGCCGGCGTCGGCGCGGACCGGCTCCGGGACTTCGTCCGGCTCCTCCCGCGCGAGATCGCGCTGCGCGGCCTCGCGGACGCCC